>NZ_JBHUXV010000073.1:0-51707 GCF_042669125.1 Streptomyces sp. NPDC057253
GCTCCATGGACTCACGCAGAGGACCCCCATGCCCCCCTCGCTCGCCGCGACCACCGAGACACCCCCGCACACCGGTGGCCTGCTCCTCCTCGTCGACGGCACCGCCGGCCTCCTCACGGTCGCCGCCCTCGGCATCGCCCTGCTGCTGTTCCTGATCATCAAGGCGAGGCTCCAGCCCTTCGTCGCCCTGCTCGGCGTCTCCATAGCCGTCGGCCTGCTCGCGGGTCTCTCCGTCACCGAACTCTTCGGCACCGTCCAGCGCTCCGACGCCGTGTCCACCATCGAGTCCGGGATGGGCGGCATCCTCGGCCATGTCGCGATCATCATCGGCCTCGGCACCATGCTCGGCGCGATCCTCGAAGTCAGCGGCGGCGCCGAGGTGTTGGCGTCCCGGCTGCTGAACCTGTTCGGCGAGAAGCGGGCACCCCTCGCGATGGGCCTCACCGGCCTGATCTTCGGCATCCCGGTCTTCTTCGACGTCGGCATCTTCGTGCTCGCGCCGATCGTGTACGCGGCGGCCAAGCGCAGCGGCAAGTCGATCCTGCTCTACTGTCTGCCGCTGCTGGCGGGCCTCTCCATGACCCACGCCTTCCTGCCCCCGCACCCCGGCCCGGTCGCGGCCGCCGGTCTGCTCCACGTGGACCTCGGCTGGGTGATCCTCATGGGCATCGTCTGCGGCCTCCCGGCGGTGCTGGCCGCGTGGGCCTACTCCGCCTGGGTCGGCCGCCGCATCTTCGTCGCCGTACCGCAGGACATGGTCGAGGCGGCCGCGGAGGCCCGGCAGGCGGTCATCGAGGAGCAGCGCGCCCAGGGCGTCGCACCCCGCGAGGACCCCGTCCCGCTCGGCACGGTCCTCGGCATCATCGGCACGCCCCTCGTCCTGATCCTCGCCGCCACCTTCTCCTCGATCGCGCTCGACCCCTCCACCGGCCGCTCGGTGATCGAGTTCTTCGGCAGTCCCTTCGTGGCCCTCACGATCGCCCTGGTCCTCGCGTACTACCTGCTCGGCATCCGCCGCGGCTGGTCCCGCAAGTCCCTGGAGACGGTGTCGACCGCGTCCCTCAAGCCGGTCGGCAACATCCTGCTCGTCGTCGGCGCGGGCGGGGTCTTCGGCGCGGTCCTCAAGGCCAGCGGGGTCGCCCAGGCCCTCTCCGACACCTTCAACGACGTCGGTCTGCCGGTGCTCGTGCTGTCGTACCTGATCTCGGTGGTCCTGCGCGTCGCCCAGGGCTCGGCGACGGTCGCGATCGTGACGACGGCCGGCATCGTGGCGCCGCTGCTGTCCGAGGGCCACCACTCCCAGGCCTTCGTCGCCCTCGTCATCATGGCCATCTCGGCCGGCTCCATCTTCGCCTCGCACGTCAACGACGGCGGCTTCTGGATGGTCGCCAAGTACTTCGGCATCAGCGAACGCGACACCCTGAGGACTTGGACCGTCCTGGAGTCGGTCCTGTCGGTGGCCGGGTTCGCGGTGGCGGCCGTACTGAGTGTGTTCGTGTAGGTGTTGTAGCCCCATGTAGGCGTCCGATAACGATGTAGGGGCCGGCTGTGCCGGGCACAGGATCGTCGACCATACTGCCCGCTGTGGAGCAGCGCATAGGTTCGAGCAGCCAGCCCCTGGAAGGCGCCGGATTCGACCCGGCCTACATCCCCGGGCTCACCTCGCCCGTGTCCGGCGAGGCGGAGTCCGTCCCGGAGAAGGCGGAGGTGACCGCGGAGGACGCGGTCGAGGAGCCTGCCGAGGAGGCCGTCGAGGAGGAGGCTCCCGACGGCCCCGTCTTCGAGGCCTCCGACCGCCGCGCGAGGATCGTCGCCGACCACCAGGGCGTCCGCCTCTCCCTCGACGACCAGTCCTGCGAGTTCCGCTGGGACGAGATCGGCGCGGTCGAGACGGAGACGCCCCGGTTCGGCAAGCGCTACACCATCACCGTCCACACCCCGGACCGCCGTTGGTACCCGATCGAGATCGAGGCGGCGTCACGATCCGACTTCGCCAAGTGGGACGAGCAGTTGGACGCGGTGATGGACGAGTACTTCGAAGAGGAGTCGACGGAAACCGACTAAGGGGCGCGGGGAACTGCGCGACCAGCCACAACGGACCCGCAGCTCCCCACAACCCGTCACCCCCGTCGGCGCCCTAGCAGTACTGCGCCTGCTTCCCGATGGACCGATACATGCAGTCCGAGTTCTCCAGCAGCTGCAGCACCGCGTCCCGGTTCCGTGACGTCTCCCGCTCGATCACCTCGTCGGGCGGGTAGAAACCGCCCCCGGAACTCGACGACGGATACATCTCGAAGGTGTACGAGAAGATCTTGTGCGTGCCCCAGAGATAGTCGTCGATCGACCCGTCGGTGATGTACAGGTCGCTCGCCTGCTCCGCCGTGTACCCGTTGCTCGCGGCCATCTTCTGCCCGACCGCCTTGAACACGGCGTTGTCGTCGGCCGTCATCCCGGTCGCCGTGTCGGAGTACGTGTACCCGTAGGGCCACAGCACCAGTTCGCTGTACGTGTGGAAGTCGATGTTGGTCTTGATCTGCTGCACCCCGCCGACGACCCGGCTGCGCACGAAGTTCGCGACCACCTTGACCTCGGGCGCCGACTCCGCCGCCGTACCCCGGTAGGTCTCGGAGGACGTCGAGCCGGAGGAACCGCCGCAGCAGCCCCAGCGGTAGGCCCAGTTGCGGTTGAGGTCCGTACCGACCGCGGAGGAACCGGAGTTGGGCTGCCGGTTCTTGCGCCACGAGCGGTACGAGCCGGACGCGATGTCGTACTCGCCGCCGTCCGGGTTGAGGTCGGGGATGATCCAGATCTCCCGGTTGTTGACCATGTTGGTGACCCGGGAGTCCGAGCCGTACCCCGCGCCGAGTTCGCGCAGCAGGTACAGCGCCATCTCCACGGTGAGGTGCTCACGGGCGTGCTGGTGGTGGGTGAACAGCACCTCCGGCTCGGCCTCGTCGGTCGCCACGTTGTCGCTGATCTTGATGGCCACGATGTCCCGGCCCTGGTACGACGTGCCGATGACCCGCTTGCTCATGATGTTCGGGTAGGCGGCGAGCCGTTGGTCGATCTCGGCGTTCATCTCGGCGTAGTTGTGGTAGCGCGAGTCCGCCGAGGGGAAGTCGAAGAGCCGGGCCTCATCGGGTGCCGCCCGGTCCGGGGCGGTGCCCAACGGCTGGACCTCGTAGCCGAGTTGGCGGAGCTTCTTGATCTGCGAGGCGTGGCCGGAGACGACCACCGTCTCCTCGTCCGCCTCGTCGACCGTCACGCCGGCCTGCTGGATCGCCGTACGGGTCACGGGAGTCGTGTGCTGCTGGATCTCGTACTGCCGGACGTCCTCGGCGCTCGGGGCCGCCTTCGGGGCGCTGTCGGCGTTCGCGGAGAGCGGGGCCGCGAGGGCGAGGGCCATGAGGGAGGCGACGGCGGCGAGGGTGGCGTAACGGGTGCCGCCACGGGCGCCGGAACCGCGTATGCGAAGTCGCATGAAGTCTCCTGTGTTCTCCAGGGATTCCGGGATCTCCGGAAGCGGGGAGTGGAGCGGGGGGTGGTTCAGCGACGTACAGGTGCGGGTGTGCCGCTTATCGTCCGTGCCTGACATGGTCAGGTCAAGAGGGGGTGGGGTCGGCGCAGTGTACGCGGATCGGCGCACCAGGACCCGGTCCCGGCGGAAGTACACCCGCGGGTGTGAGCCGTACGTGCATATATGTAAGAACCGGGACCACAGTGGGATCCCCGCCCCCCACTCCGGAGGACTGGCTGATCATGCGGCACCTGCCGGTCGAGACGACCAGTTTCGTCGACCGGCGCCGTGAGCAGGCCGCGGGCCGCGAACTGCTCACCCGCGCCCGCCTGGTCACACTGACCGGCCCCGGCGGCGTCGGCAAGACCCGCCTCGCCGCCCGCATCGCTGCCCGCGCGGAACGCACCTTCCCCGACGGCGTCCGCTTCGTCCACCTCGCGGGCCTGCACGACCCGGACCTGGTCCCGCTCGCCGTCGCCGACGCGCTCGGCCTCCACGACCACTCCGCCGGGCCGCCCTCGGCCGCCCTCGTCGACCGACTCCGCGACCGCAGGCTGCTGTTGGTCCTCGACAACTGCGAACACCTGCTGCCGGCCTGCGCCGACCTCGCCGCCGCGCTGCTGCACGGCACCGCCGGGGTGCGGATCCTCGCGACCAGCCGGCACCGGCTCGGTCTCACCGAGGAGAACCTCCTCGACGTACGACCGCTGCCGGTCCCCGATCCGGACGGCGACCTGTCCGCCGCCGACGGCTACCCGGCGCTGGCCCTCTTCGCCGACCGGGCCGCCGCCGTCGTGCCCGGCTTCGCGCTCACCGCCGGCAACCGGGCCGCCGTCGCCCGACTGTGCCGGCGTCTCGACGGACTCCCGCTCGCCATCGAACTCGCCGCGGTCCGCATGCGGGTGCTCGGTGTGGAACAGCTCCTGGAGCGCCTCGACGACCGCTACCGCCTCCTGACCTCCGGCAGCCCGGCCGCCCTCCCGCGCCACCGGACCCTGCGGGCCGCCGTCGACTGGAGCCACGACCTGTGCACCGCCCGCGAACAGCTGGTCTGGGCCCGGCTGTCCGTCCCGGCCGGCGGCTTCGACCTGGAGACCGCGGAGGAGGTCTGCGCGGACGGCGACCGCCTGCACCGCGCCGACGTCCTGGACGCGGTCGCCGGCCTGGTCGACAAGTCGGTGCTCTCCCGGGAGGCCGGCCCCGAAGGGGTGCGTTACCGGTTGCTGGACACCCTGCGCTGCCACGGCCTGGAGCGGCTGCGGGAGGCGCCCGGCGAGGAACTCGCCACCCGGCGCCGGCACCGTGACTGGATGCTGCGGCGGGCCGCCGCCTGCGAACGGGCCTGGTTCGGACCCGGGCAGCGGGACATCGTCGCCCGGCTCCGCGCCGACCAGGACAACCTGCGGGCCGCGCTCGACTTCAGCCTCGGGACCCCCGCCGAGGCGCTCGCCGGGCTGCGGCTCGCGGGCACGCTCTGGTTCTACTGGCACGCCTGCGGAGCGCCCCGCGAAGGACGCCACTGGATGGAGCGGGCCCTCGCCGCCAACCCGGAGCCGACCCCCGAGCGGGCCCGGGGACTGTGGGTGGCCGGACTGCTCGCCGGCTGCCCCGAGGACCTCACCCGGGGCCTGCGCCGGGCCGAGGAGGCCCGGGACCTGGCCCGCGAGCTCGGCAACGCCGCCGAAGCCGCCCACGCCGAGTACGTCATCGGTGTCGTCCGGCTCTTCGCCGACGAACTCCCCGCCGCCCTCGCCCACTTCGAGGCCGGCGTCGCCCGCGGCCCGGTCCCCGGCCAGCACCTCAGCCTCGTCGGCCTCGACCAGGTCGAACTCGCCTGCGCCCTCGGCTTCCTGGGCCACGCCGACCGGGCCGTCGAGGTCTGCGAGCGGACGCTCGGGCTCTGCGAGGAACACGGCGAGGAATGGGTCCGCTCCTACGTCCTGCGCATGCTCGCCCTCGCCCACACCGTGAAGCAGGACTGGCCCCGCGCCGAGCGGTACGCCCGCGACGCCCTCCGCCTCAAACTCGCCGTCCACGACGTCATCGGCCTCGCCCTCACGCTGGACCTCGCGGCGCGGATCGCGGCGGAGCGCTCCGCGTGCGAGCGGGCGGCGGTCCTGCTGGGCGGGGCGGACCGCGCCTGGACCGCCGTCGACCAGGGGCGCTGGGGTTCGAAGGCGCTGAACTCCGCGCGCCGCGAGACGGAGAGCCGGGCCAGGTGCGCGCTGGGGCGGGCCGCGTTCACCTCGTCCTACGACCGCGGAGCGGGGCTCAGCCTCTCCGAACTCGTCGGCTACGCCCTCCAGGAACCGGCGCTCACCGCCCGGCGCTCACCGGAGGGCCCGGAGGTCCGCCTCACCCCCCGCGAGGCCCAGGTCGCCGAACTCGTCGCCGAGGGGCTCGCCAACCAGCAGATCGCCGACCGGCTGGTCATCGCCCGCCGTACGGCTGAAGGACACGTCGAACGGATCCTCAACAAGCTCGGCTTCAACACGAGAACGCAGATCGCGACATGGGTTACTGCGCAGCGTTGACGGCTGAGGGCCGGTGGGGGCTGGTCGCGCAGTTCCCCGCGCCCCTGAGGAAGAACACCGTCCCTGTGATCAAAGGACACCTATGCCCAACCTCCCCACCCCCTTCGACCACCGCATGTCCGTCCACTCCACCGACGAGGAGTTCCTCGCCGCGGCCCTTCCCTTCCTCGGCGAAGCCCTCGATGCCTCCGGTGACCCCCCGCCCGCGGCCGTCACCTCCCCGCACAACCTCGGCCTGCTCCGGGACGCGCTCGGCGGGGACGCCCAGCGGGTGGTCCTGATCGACCACACCGACTGGTACACCGGATCCGCCGCCAACGCGGTGGCGCAGGGCGCCGGTTACCTCGCCGCCCACGCCGGACCCGGCGGGCGCATCCATCTGCTCATGGAGCCCGTCTGGAACGGCAGGGCCGGCCGGTCCCCGCGGGAGGCCGCCGAGTGGATCAGGTACGAGGCGCTCGCCAACCTGCTGTTCGCGCCGCTCGCCACCACCGCCCTGTGCGTCTACGACACCCGCACGGCGGGAGCCGCGATCGTCGAGGCCGCCCGCCGGGCCCACCCGGGGACCGGCGTGTACGAGGAGCCCGTACGGCTCGCCGCCGAGCTGGACGCCGTACCCCTGGCTCCGCCGCCGCCGGACGCGGAGCTGCTCGGCTACCTGGGCGCCGAGGCCGTACAGCTCAGGGTGCGGGGCCGTGGGCTCGCGCCGGCGGACGCCGAGCTGTTCGCGACGGCCGTCGAGGAGGCGGCCCGGGCCGTGGGGCAGCGATCCGGTACCGCGCTGCTGTGGGGCCAAGGGGCGCACTGCGTATGCGAGTTGCGCGCCGAGCGGCCGGTCGACGATCCCCTCGCCGGATTCGTGCCACCGGACGCCACCGACCTGGAGCCGGGCCAGGGGCTCTGGTACGCGCGTCAGGTGTGTGCGTACGTCGACGTGCGCGACGACCGGGACGGCTCGACCGTACGACTTCAGTACGCGTAGCCGTGCAGGTGTGGCGCAGGTAGGGAATCAGGTAGTACTCCCCGTGCGGCCGTACCCCCGCGGGAGCCACCCTGGGTACATGCTGCGACTTTCCGGCGGACGGCTCCCGGATCCCGACCCTCGCTACGCCGACTACCCGCAACCCCCGCTGGGAGCAGGTCACTTGAGCGTCGAGTACGACCCCCGCCCGTCCGCCGTGCGCGAGGCCAGGGCCGAGGTCCGCAAACAGCTGGAGGGGTGGGGGCTCGCGGAGGCCGCCGACGTGGTGGACACCGCCGAGCTTCTCGTGAGCGAACTGGCCACCAACGCCCTGCTGCACTCGGCGAGCCGCTTCACCCTCACCCTGTCGGCCGCGCACGGCGTGCTGCGCTGCGAGGTCGCCGACTCCGGCCGCCGCGCGCCGCGGGTGCTGGACGCCGGCTCCTCGGAGAGCGGTCGGGGGATGTTCCTGGTGGCGGCGCTCGCGCTGCGCTGGGGCTGTCTTCAGAACGACGGGCCGGGCAAGACGGTCTGGTTCGAACTGGGCACCTGCGGGGCCGGGGGCTGCGCCGGCGAGGTCTGACTTCCTTCACCGTATGCCCTCTTGTCGGTCCGAGATCTTTAGGGTTTCTTGACCTTCATGGCGGACACCACGGACAACACAGTGACCGGTGAGGCGACTTCCGTACCCCGCAAGTCCAGTTGGCGGTACATCGGCCCGGGGATCGTCGTCGCGGCGACCGGTGTCGGCGCCGGTGACCTGGTCGCCACGCTCATCGCGGGCAGCAACTTCGGCTACACACTGCTGTGGGCGGCGGTGATCGGCTGCCTGGTGAAGATCTCCCTCGCGGAGGCGGCGGGCCGCTGGCATCTGTCCACCGGCCGGACCCTGTTCGACGGCTGGGCGAGCCTGGGCCGTTGGACCACCTGGTTCTTCGCCGTCTACGTGGTGATCTGGGGCTTCGTGTACGGCGCGGCGGCGATGTCGTCGAGCGCGCTGCCGCTCCAGGCGCTGTTCCCGGACGTGATGGACCTCGAATGGTGGGGCGTCGGCTGCGGGTTGGTCGGTCTGGTCTTCGTCTGGTTCAACAAGTACGCGGTCTTCGAGAAGGTCATGACGGTCCTGGTGGGCGTCATGTTCGTGGTGACGGTGTACCTGGCGATCAGGGTCACCCCGAACCTGGCGGACGCCTTCGCGGGCCTGCTGCCCGTCCTGCCCGACGAGAAGGACTCGATCCTCAACACCCTCGGCCTGATCGGCGGGGTCGGCGGCACGATCACGCTGGCCGCGTACGGCTACTGGGTCAACGCCAAGGGGTGGACCGACACCGGGTGGATGAAGGTGATGCGGCTCGACAACCGGGTCGCGTACATCACCACCGGCATCTTCGTCGTCGCCATGCTCTTCGTCGGCGCGGAGCTGCTGCACTCCGCCAACGTGGCGATCGCGAGCGGCGACAAGGGGCTCATCCAGCTGAGCGACATCCTGGAGGACGAGTACGGCACGGCCACGGCCAAGTTCTTCCTGATCGGCTTCTTCGCCACGTCCTTCACCTCGCTGATCGGGGTGTGGCACGGGGTGAGCCTGATGTTCGCGGACTTCGTGGCCCGCTTCCGGGGGCAGGGCGAACAGAAGGGCGAGGAGGTGGCCTCCGGGGTGCGCGAGCGCTCCTGGCCCTTCCGCGCGTACCTGCTGTGGCTGACCTTCCCGCCCATCGTCCTGCTCTTCCAGGGCCAGCCGTTCCGTCTGATCATCATCTACGGCGTCCTCGGCGCGGCCTTCCTCCCCTTCCTGGCCGCCACCCTGCTCTGGCTCCTCAACTCCCCCCGCACACCGAGGGAGTGGCGCAACGGCCCGCTGAGCAACGGGATGCTGGCGATCGCGGGCCTGCTGTTCCTGACCCTGTGCGTAAAACAAATCTGGGACCAGCCGTGGTCGGAGTTCTTCTGACGGGGGGGTTCGTGGTCGGGGGGCTTGATGACGCGGGGTCGGGGTGTGGACGGGGGGCCACGCGGGCTCCCGGGGTGAGGCTCCGGGTGCGGGGGTGCGGTAGCGGTCGTGGCGAAGAGGCGGTGCTGGTTTGGCCGACGTGCGGGTGGGCGGGAGACGGTGAGGTGGGCGGAAGAGGGCAGGCCCGCGGGAGAGGTGAGGGGCGGGCGGCCGGGGCCGGGGCCGGGGCCGGGGGCGGGGTCTGGGGCGACGGGCGGAGCGGGAGAGTCCCGGGAACCCGGCGTCTCCTCGGCCGGAGCGGACGGGCGTCAGGAGCTTCCACCTCGGCCTGCTCGCCCTAGCGGGCAACGCGCACCTGGTCGAGGTGGTCCGGGACATCCGCAAACGGTCCCGCCTGTACGGACTCACTCCGCTGGTGAAGTTGGTCGCCCGCGACGAGGGGGCGGTACGGGCTGTGATGACGCGGCATATCGGGCATGTGCGGGGGTTGTGGGCGGCGCGGTAGGGGGGCGGGGTCGCGGGGTCGGTCGGGTCTCGGGAGCCGGGTTCCTGTGGCGTGGAGGCTCGGGTGGGCATGCGGGAGAAGGTCAAGCTGGCGGGCAGGAGAGAGTGAGGGGGCGGTGAGACGAGCGCGAGGGTGTTCCTGGACGTCCCGTCCGGCGGGGCCGGGGGGCCATCCCCGCGTCGGCCGCCGGGAGGGGCGGATATCCTCGGCCCCCGGGAACCACACCACCGACGAGGGCCGACGAAGATGACCACCCCACCGACTCCCTCAGGACCGACCCCGCCCACGGACCCACCCCAGGCAACACCGGACGCCACCGCGCAGCCCTACGACTCCTCCCCGGAATCGGACTGGCTCATCGCCCCACCGACCCAGTCCGCCACTCCAACGGCAACTCCCGAGCCCCTCCCGGCGCCGCCGGTCGACCCGCAGGCGCCGGTCGAGCCGCTCCCGGCGTCGCAGACCTCGGTCCCGCAGATGTCGGTCCAAGCATCCCCGGCTCCACAGGCCCCGGTTGGGCCGCCGCCGGCGCCGCCCGTCCCGGCCCCGCACGCCCCGGTCGAGCCGCCCCCGGCCTCGCACATGCCGGTTCAGCCATCCCCGGTCCCGCAGACCCCGCCGCCCCCGGGTGCGTGGGCGCCTGTCGCGCACCCCTCGGTTTCAGCGGTTCCCGGCGTGCAGTCACCTGCCGATGCTGGCCCCGTCCCACCGGTCGCCGACCCCTCGGTGCCCCCTCCCGTGGGCGCCCACCCCGGTTTCGGTCCGCCCGCTTCCGCCGTTGCGCCCGGTTTCGGTCCGCCGGTGCCTTCGCCGTACGCACAACCCGCCCCGTATCCGCCCCCGCCCCCGTACGGGCAACCCGTCACCCCGCAGCCGTACCCCGTGCCCCCGCCCCACCCCCAACAACCCACCAACGGCCCGGAGTTCATGGCCGTCGACCGGCGTAACTCCATCGTCGTCGACTCCGCCGGTGTCGCCTTCGAGGATCACGGGTACTCCGCCGAGTTCCCCTGGCACGAGATCCGCAGCGTCCACTACAAGGCCGGCCCCAACGGCAAGACGCTGATGATGGCCGTCGTCCACCTCGACGGACGCTTCTACGAGTGCGTCGTGGACGCGAAGAACCGGGACCTGCTGGGCCGGTGGTTCGCCCAACTGGCCCCGATTCTCGGCTACTACAAACCGCTGGCGTGAAGCCCGGACACTCCGGAGTCGTCCGCGAACTCCGCTGAGCCCGAAGATCGCAGAGACGGAGAACCCGGCCGCCGCACCCCGATCACCGCCTACGGCAACCCGTGCACATGCGGCCCCACCGCGTTGGACCACGCATTCCCCGCCGCCGCGTCCCAGTTCGTCGACCAGGTCATCGCGCCACGCAGGTCCGGGTAGGTCCTCGACGGCTTGAAGGACCCGCACCCCGTGCCCTTCGTCAGGCAGTCCAGGGCGTTGTTCACCACGCTCGGGGAGACGTACCCGCTGCCCGCCCCGCTCGTGGAGGCCGGGAGGCCGAGGCCCACCTGGGACGGGGACAGCCCGCCCTCCAACTGGATGCAGGCCAGCGCCGTCAGGAAGTCCACCGACCCCTGCGAGTACACCTTGCCGTCGCAGCCCAGCATCGAACCGCTGTTGTAGTACTGCATGTTGACGACCGTGAGGATGTCCTTCACGTTCAGCGCGGTCTGGAAGTACGTGTTCGACGTCGACTGCATGTCGATCGTCTGCGGCGCCATCGTCAGCACCAGGGACGGCCCCGCCTTCGCCGACAGCGACCGCAACGCCTGTGACATGTAGGTCGCGTTGAGCCCGTTCTCCAGATCGATGTCGACCCCGTCGAACCCGTACGTCTGCATCAGCCCGTACACCGAGTTCGCGAAGTTCGCCGCCGAGGACGAGTCGCTCACCGACACCGTGCCGTTCTGGCCGCCGACCGAGACGATGACCTTCTTGCCCGCCGCCTGCTTCGCCTTGATGTCCGCCTTGAACTGGTCGACGGTGTACCCGCCGAGCCCGGCCGAGTCCAGGTTGAAGGTCACCGCACCCGGCGTCGTCGTCGCGTCCGCGAACGCCACCGCGATGATGTCGTACTGCGACTGCACGGCCGACAGCTTCTGGACCGTCGCCCCGTTGTTGAAGTTCTGCCAGTACCCGGTCACCGCGTGCTTCGGCACCGTGCCCCCGCCGCCGCCCGTGGCCGAGGTCCGGCCCGTCACCGTCGCGGACTTCGCCGACTCACCCGCCGAGTTCGTCGCCGTGACCTGGAAGCCGTACGACGTCGACGCGGCGAGCCCGGTCACGGTCGCCGAGGCCCCCGTCACCGCCAGGACCTTGGTGTCGTCCCGGTAGACGTTGTACCCGGTCGCTCCCGACACCGCGTTCCAGGCCAGCGAGACCGACGAGGACGACGTACCGGAGACCGTCAGGCCGGCCGGCACCGAGGGGATCGTAGGGGCCGGGTCGCCGCCACCGCCGCCGTCGGGGCCGTAGACCGACACGTCGTCCGCGAGGTACGCGGCCTGGCCGTACCAGCCGTGGGTGTAGACCGTCACCGAGGTCGTCGAGGCGCCCGTCGTGAAGGTGGTCGTCAGCTGCTTCCAGGACGCGGAGTCCGGGGTCCAGGTCGACACGTCCGTGGTGCCGGTGCCGGTCGCGCCGAGGTAGGCGTAGCCGCCCTGCACCCACGCGCTCAGCGTGTACGTGGAGTTGGGCTTCACGGCGACCGTCTGAGTGCAGCGCGCGTTGTCCTGCCCGGCCGGTGTCGCCTTCAGCGCGGCCGAGCCGCCGTGCACGGGGGAGGAGACGGTCGTACCGCTGCTCGCGGAACAGGTCCATCCCGACAGGCCGGACTCGAAGCCGGCGTTCTTCGCGTTGTTGATGTCGGCGGCGGAGGCGGGGTGCGCGAACCCCAGGGCGAGGGCCGCGACGGCGGTCGTCGTCCAGAGCGTCCGGAGCCGTCTTCTGCTGAGTATGGGCATGACAAGAGAGTTGGTCCAGACCAATTCCTTGTCAAGGGCGGCGGGCGCAACTCGCCCTTCTCCGGCTCACGCACGTGGCAAGTGCGCCCCATCTAGGCGGGAATCGCCCGCTTTTGATCCCGCAGACAGGTCAGGAAGTCACAGAATCGCTGTTCTCCGGTCACAGAGCCGTGGTTACAGTGCTCAGGTAGTCACGCAGTGAAGTCGACCGGGTGCGCCGGAGTGATCCGTCGGGCCCTCGGGCATGGGATACAGGGAGCTGCGCGTGCCAACTGCCATCGCAGTGACCGGTGCCGACATGGCGCTGCCGGCGCAGGACGAGCGGACCCTGCCCGCCGTCGTGCTCGACGGCCTCGACCGGCAGCCGCTGGACCACTCGCTCGCCGCGCTCCAGACGCTGATCGACCAGCACGGCCATGTGATCGTCGTGTACTCCCATGCCGTGTCCCCGGCGGTGGACCAGCGGCTGCGCACCGTGCGGTCCCTGCTGGAGAGCGACCGGATCGCCCTGTTCCAGCCCGATCTGCCGCCCCTCGGACTCGCCGTCCTGGCGCGTCAGTTGCGACAGCTGGCCTCCTGCGACCTGAGCCCGGGTGTCCTCGCCTCGGCGGGCCGGTTGCTCACCCACTACCTCCACGCGGGCGCGCTGCTCGGCTCGGTGGCCAAGCTCGACCGGGTCCCCGTCGCGCTCAAGTCGCACGCCAAGTCCTGGGTCCCGGGCAGCCAGTTCGCCGTCCTCGCCCACCCCCAGCCGCAGCTCGTCAGGCTCGCCCCGGACGCCACGCTCGCGGGGCCGGAGTTCGCCACCTCGATGCTGGTCGCCCGCGGCCAGCTCCAGTCCGACTGGGTCTCCGGGAGCCTCGCCAAGTCCTGGCGGATCCAGGGGCTGCGGGAGACCCCGCTGCCCGCCGAGTCCGTCGAGTGGTGGGGCACCGGCAAGCTGATCGAGTTCTGCACCTTCCTGCCCGACCTGTCCGTCCTTTACCAACTGGTCACCTCGGTACGGCAGAACATCTGTCACTGGTGCGGTATCGACGTCATCGGAGACCGCTGCGTCTTCTGCTCGGCCACGGCACCGGTGGCGCCCGTACCGGAATTGCAGCAGCAGCAAAGGCACCAGCACCAACTGCCCGCCGGGTGAGCCGTACCGGATCGCCCCCGTCCCCGACTCCGCCCGACCGAGCCCCCCAACGAGGTTGTACGGTTCATGAACTCCCGTCAGCGCCGCGGCGTGATACTCCTGCTCCTGTCGGTCCTGGGCGCCCTCGCGGCCTTCGCCGGCGTGCTCTCCGTCATCAACGACGTGAAGTCCAAGGTCGGCCCCGAGGTCGCGGCGTACGAGGTCAAGGACGACATCCAGCCGTACACCCGGCTCACCGCGGCGCAGTTCGAGAAGACGGAGATGCCCGAGCGCTGGCTGTCGCCCAACGCGATCACCGATCTGGCGGCCATCAAGGACAAGATCGCCGTGACGACGCTCAAGAAGGGCTCCCTGCTCCAGAGCGACATGGTCGTCGACCAGCCCGAGCTCCAGCCGGGGCAGCAGGAGGTCGCCATCATGATCGACGCGGCGACCGGTGTCGCCGGCAAGATCACCGCGGACTCCCGGGTCAACGTCTACGCCACCTTCGAGGGCCAGAAGGAGGGTGACCCCGACCAGTCCAAGATCATCGTGATGAACGCCCGCGTGCTCGACGTCGGCGACATCACCGCCCTCCAGCCGGACGCCGACAGCCGGGAGGCGACCCGGGCCCGGCCCATCACCTTCGCCCTGTCCACCCTGGACGCCCAGCGCCTCACCTACGCCGAGTCCTTCGCCAAGCGCGTCCGGCTCGCGCTGGTCGCCCCCGGGGACACCGGCACCATCCCGGAGCAGGACCGCACCTACGAACTCACCAAGGACAAGTGAGAGGCCGCCATGCCCACGAGGATCCTCCCGGCAGTCGGCGACGCGGACGCGGTCCGCTCCCTCACCACGCTGCTCAGCCAGCTCCCGGACGCCGAACCCGTCGCCCCGGTCACCGACTCCACCCAGCTCATCGACACCCTCGCGCGCCTGGCGTCCGAGTCGATCGACGAGCTGCCCGAGGTCGTCGTGGTGCACGAGCGGATCGGGCCCGTCCCGGCCCTGGAACTGATCCGCGAGGTCGCCCTGCGCTTCCCGGCTGTCGGTGTCATCCTCGTCACCTCCGACATCAGCCCCGGCCTCTTCCAGGCCGCCATGGACTACGGCGCCCGCGGCCTCATCGCCCTCCCGCTCGGCTACGAGGAGCTCGCCACCCGGGTGCACGCGGTCGCCCAGTGGTCGGTGGGCGTACGACGGCACCTGGGCGCCACCACCGACGTGTTCACCGGCGTCGGCGGCACCGTCGTCACCGTCAGCGGCGCCAAGGGCGGTGTCGGCGCCACCACCACCGCCATCCAGCTCGCCCTCGCCGCCCAGGCCTCGGGGCGCACCACCGCCCTGCTCGACCTGGACCTCCAGACCGGTGACGTCGCCTCCTACCTGGACGTGCAGTTCCGCCGCTCGGTCGTCGACCTCGCCGCCATCACCGACATCTCCCCGCGCGTCCTCGCCGACGCCGTCTTCGCCCACGACACCGGCCTCGCCCTGCTGCTCGCCCCCGGCGAGGGCGAACGCGGCGAGGAGGTCACCGAGCGCGCGGCCCGCCAGATCGTCTCCGCCCTGCGCTCCCGCTACGAGGTCGTGGTCGTCGACTGCGGGGCCCAGCTCAGCGGGGCGGGCGCGGCGATCGTCGAGATGGCCGACACGGCTCTGCTGGTCACCACCCCGGACGTGGTCGCCGTACGCGGCGCCAAGCGAGCCGTGCGGATGTGGGACCGGCTCCAGGTCCGCAAGGCCGAGGAGACCACCGTCGTCGTCAACCGGCACAGCCGTGGCACGGAGATCCAGCCCCCGCTCATCCAGAAGATCACCGGCACGGGCGTCGCGGCGACCGTGATCCCCGCGAACTTCAAGGAGCTCCAGGGCGCGGTGGACGCGGGCCGGGTCCACGAACTCGACGCCAGGAGCACGGTGAAACAGGCCCTGTGGACCCTCGCTGGCGAACTGGGCCTGGTCAAGGGCACAGAGGCGAACTCCCACCGCAACGGCGGCCGAGACCGCGCCTCACTGAGCTTCCGACGACGGAGGGAGCTGGGGAGATGAGGGGCGCGGTGGGGTGGGGTCGGCGTTCGGATCCGGGCCGGGGCGGGAGGGGGCGCTTGCCGGTCGGGTCGGGGGGCGCGGGTGGGTGCGAGGAGGGGCGCCTGCCGGTCGAGTTGGGCGGCGCTGGCGGGTGCGAGGTGGGGCGTTTGCCGGTCGGGTCGGGGGGCGCTGGCGGGTGCGAGGAGGGGCGCCTGCCGGTCGAGTTGGGCGGCGTGGGCCGGCGTGGACAGCCGCGAGGCCGGGGCCCGGCGACCGGGGACACCGTGGCCGGGGGTTCGCTCTCCGGTGGGCCGGGTGAGGGGGGCCCGCTTTCCGAGGGCACGCGTGTCGAAGAGGCGGTCCCTAGTACCGAAGGGGTGCTCCCGAGTACCGAAGGGGCGCTTCCGCGTGCTCAAGGGGTGCTCCCGGGAGGCCCGCTCACCGTAGGCACGCGTGCCGCCTCCAGCGACACCGGGCCGGCCAACGGGCGTGGTCCGGCCCGGTCCCGCCGCGACGACGGGCAGGTGACGATCGAGTTTCTCGGGATGACCCCGCTGATCCTCATCACCCTGGTGCTGCTGTGGCAGTTCGTGCTGCTGGGGTACACCTTCACGCTCGCGGGGAATGCTGCGGACGAGGCGGTACGAGCCGCGACGGCGGCGGCGCCGGGGGAGCGGGAGGCCGCGTGCGAGCAGGCGGGACTGGACAAGCTGCCGGGCGCCTGGAGCGGCACGGTGAACTGCGCGACCGGCGGCGGCTATGTCACGGCCGACGTCCACCTCGACGTCCCCGTCCTGTTCCCGGGCACCATCGCCTTCCCCTTCCAGGTCGACGGACACGCGGGCGCCGTGGAGGAGGACAAGGACTGAGATGCCGTACTCCCGAAAGAGCCTTCGTGACCGCGGCCAGGTGGCGCTCGAGTACCTCGGCTTCATCCCGATCCTGATCCTCGTCGCCATGGCCGGCGTGCAGATCGGGCTCATCGCCTACACCGCCCAGCAGGCCGGCACCGCGGCCAGGGCCGGCGCGCGGGCCGCCTCGCTCGACCTGAGCGCGCAGGACGGCTGTGTCAACGCGATCAGCGACTGGCTGTCCGTCGCCTGCACCGAGGGCGGCGGCGACGACACGGTCACCGTCACCGCCACCGTCCAGATCCCGTCGATCGTCCCCGGCTGGGACTTCGACCCCGCCGTCAAGACCGCCACCATGCCGCTCGACCACTGAACGAGGTACCCCCATGAGCCTGCGGTCCCGCATCAACACCCCCGAGGAGAACGGCAGTCGGGGCGAGGACGGCCACCTGGTCTCCTCCTACCGGGCCAAGCTCCTCGAGGAGATCGACCTCGCGGAGATGAGCTCGCTGGCGGCGGCCGAGCGCCGGGCCCGGCTGGAGCGGGTGCTCGGGCACATCATCAGCCGCGAGGGCCCGGTCCTGTCGACCGTGGAACGCTCCCAGCTGATCCGGCGGGTGGTCGACGAGGCCCTCGGCCTCGGCATCCTGGAACCGCTGCTCGAAGACGCCTCCATCACCGAGATCATGGTCAACGGCCCGGACTCGATCTTCGTCGAACGCGGCGGCCGCGTCGAGCAGTTGCCGTTGCGCTTCCCGTCGCACGACCAGCTGATGCAGACCATCGAGCGAATAGTCTCGACAGTCAACCGGCGCGTGGACGAGACGAATCCGATGGTCGACGCCCGCCTCCCGTCCGGCGAGCGCGTCAACGTCATCATCCCGCCGCTCTCCCTGACCGGCGCGATCCTCACCATCCGCCGCTTCCCGAGGTCCTTCACCCTCCAGGAACTCGTCGGCTTCGGCTCGCTCGACGAACAGATGCTGTACCTGCTGGCGGGCCTGGTGCAGGCCCGCTTCAACATCATCGTCTCGGGCGCGACGGGCACCGGAAAGACCACCTTGCTGAACGCCCTCTCCGGCCTGATCCCCGAGGGCGACCGCATCATCACCATCGAGGACTCGGCCGAACTCCAGCTCCAGCAACGGCACGTGGTCCGCCTGGAGTCCCGCCCGCCCAACGTGGAGGGCCAGGGCCGCGTCACCATCCGCGACCTGGTCCGCAACTCCCTTCGCATGCGCCCCGACCGGATCGTGGTCGGCGAGGTCCGCGGCGGCGAGTCCCTCGACATGCTCCAGGCGATGTCGACGGGCCACGACGGCTCACTGGCCACCGTGCACGCCAACAGCGCCGAGGACGCGCTGATGCGGCTGAAGACCCTGGCGTCGATGTCGGAGGTCGAGATCCCCTTCGAGGCGCTGCACGACCAGATCAACAGTGCCGTCGACGTGATCATCCAGCTCACCCGGTTCGCCGACGGCGCCCGCCGCATCACCGAGATCGCCCTGCTCGACAGTCACGGCAGCGAGCCGTACCGGCTGGCGACGGTGGCCCGCTTCAACGCCCAGCCGATGGCGGCGGACGGCCGGATCTACGGCCGGTTCGAGTACTTCCCGCTGCCGCGCCGTACCGTCGACCGCCTCTACATGGCGAGTCAGCCCACGCCCCAGGCCTTCGGCGTGGCCGAGTCCGCAAGCCAGTTGGCCATCCGAGAAGCCAGGTAGGACAGGTAGGAAGCACCTCATGGACCTCGCGACCCTAGTCGATCTCACCACCGGCATAGCCTTGCTGACCTGCGTGGTCGCCGTCATCGGCGTCCACGTCTACGCCAAGGGCCGGGCCCAGCGGGCCGCCCTGGTCGACCGGCTGACGGCGGCGGGGCAGGTGTCGTACACCGGCCGCCGACGGCACTTCCGGGACCTGGACCGCCGGCTGCGCCGCACCCGGCTCGGCCGGCAGCTGGAACTGCGCCTCGCGGCCACCGGGCTGGACGTGACGCCGGGCGAGTTCTTCGCCGCGATGCTCGCCGTGGTGGCGGGCCTGTGGCTGATCGGCCAGGAGACGCTGGCCCCCTTCTTCGGCCCGATCCTCGGTCTCCTCGGCGTCTGGGCGGCGGTGCAGTTCCTCAACTGGCAGCGCCAGAAACGCATCGAGAGGTTCATCAACCAACTCCCCGAGCTGGCCCGCATCCTGGCCAACGCCACCCACGCCGGCCTCGCCCTGCGCACCGCCATCGGCATGGCGGCGGAGGAGCTGGAGGCCCCGGCCGGGGAGGAACTGGCCAAGGTCGCCAACGAGTTGGCGGTCGGGGTGTCCATGGAGGACGCCCTGGACGAGATGGCGAAACGGCTGCCGTCCCGCGAGCTGGTGGTCCTGGTGACCACCCTGGTTCTGTCGAACCGGGCCGGCGGCCAGGTGGTCAGCGCGCTGCGCAACCTCACCGAGACGCTGGAGGAGCGCAAGGAGACCCGGCGCGAGGTCCGCACCCAGCTCTCCCAGGTGAACATGACGTCGTACGCCGTCCCGGTCCTCGGCATCGGCTCGCTGTTCCTGATGAACGGCGTCAAGGACGGCGCGCTGGACCGCATGACGGGCTCACCGCTGGGCCAGGCCGCCGTGATCATCGCGTTCGGCCTGTACGCCGTGGGCTTCGTCCTCATCCGCCGCCTGTCCCGCATCGACGTCTGAGGGGGCGGCCGTGATCGCAATCGGACTGGCCCTGCTGATGGCCGTGAGCGTGTGGGGCGTCTTCGCCGGCATCCGCATGTACCGCGCGGAGGCGAAGCTGCCGAGCGACCTGGTGCTCGCGCTGGAGGTCGGCTCGACCCGCACCGGCGCGGTGGACTCCCTGGTCGACCGCATGGGCATGCGGTACGCCCCCGCGGTGCTGCGCCTGATGGGCCCCAAGCAGGTCGCCAAGTACCGCCGCAGGATCGACCTCGCGGGCAACCCCGGCGGCCTGACCATCAACCGCTACGCGGCCCGCCGGGCGGTCTACGGCTTCCTCGGCGCCCTGGGCTTCCTGGTCTTCCTGCTCCGCGGCCAGATCCTGGTCGCCCTGCTGCTCCTCGCCTTCGGGGCGTTCTGGACGGAGGTCGGCATCTGGTCGGCGATCCGGGTCAGGAAGGACGTCATCGAGCGCACCCTCCCCGACTTCCTGGACGTGCTGGCGGTGGTGGTGAGCGCGGGCCTGGGCTTCCGCCAGGCGCTGGACCGGGTGGCCTCCAAGTACGAGGGCCCCTGGGCCGACGAACTGCGCATCACGCTCCGCCAGATGGACCTCGGCATGAGCCGCCGCCAGGCCTTCGCGGAGCTACGGCGCCGCAACGACTCCGAACAGGTGGCGATGTTCGTGACGGCGCTCCAGCAGGGCGAGGAGCTGGGCGCGCCGATCGTGGACACCCTGGTCTCCCTGGCCAAGGACATGCGCCGCACGGACGCCCAGAACGCCCGCCGCAAGGCCGCCCGCGCGGTCCCCAAGGCCACGATGATGATCACCACGTTCATGGTCCCGGCCACGATGCTGCTGCTGGCCGCGGGCCTGCTCCTGGGCTCGGGGACGGACTTCGGGTCGATCACGGGGGAGTAAGGGGGGTGGGGGAGTAGGAGAGCTGGGAAGTGGGGGAGTGCGGGAGCTGGGGAGTGAGGGAGCTCGGGAGTGAGGGAGCTCGGGAGTGAGGGAGCCGGGGGTGGGGAGGTGACGATGACGGAGACAGGGAGGCGCCCGCCCGCGGAACGGGAGGCGGAGCCGGAGGCGACGGCGGAGCCAGAGGCGACGGCGGGGGCGAAGGCGGAGCCGGAGACAGCAGCGGGGGCGGCCGCGAAGGCGGCGGCGGGGGTTCGAGGCGGGCCTGCCGATTCGCGACCGGTGAATCCGCACGGCCGCGCGGCCGCCGACGGCGCTGCGCCCCCACAGGGGCCACCCGCACCCGACGACGACGGCCGCACGGATGGTGCGGGTGGGAGATCCCAGGACGCTCACCCCCACGCACCCGCACCCGCCCTCGACCTCCAGGTCAACGCCCTCCAAGCCATGTGCCGCCAGGTCTTCGGCTTCCGCCTCGCGATGATCGCCCTGGCCGCCCCCGCCGCCCTCCTCAACGCCAACCCCGGCCTCGGCACCCGCCTCGTCGGCGCCGCCGTGGTCGTCACCTTCATGGTCTCGTACGCCCTCTTCAGGGACTGGGAACGCTTCGGCCCCCTCCTCCTGCGCCACCCCACCCTCCTCGCCGCCGACACCGTCTTCGGCAGCCTCCTGCTGATCTCCGCAGGCCCGGACACCACGCTCGCGTACGTCAGCGTCTGCACCCCCCTCCTCGCCGGCATCGCCTACAGCTGGCGGGGCGCCGCGGTCTTCGCCTCGCTCCAGTCCCTGATCCTGCTCCTGGCCCAGACGGCGCTCCCGCACTCGCACGCCACCCCCGCGGACACCCTCCTCCTCCCCGGCTTCTGCGTGATCACCGGCGCGGTCGGCTCCACCCTGCGCAACCTCCTGCTCCGCTTCGGCACGGCCACCCAGGCCCTCACCGCGATGCGGGCCCGCCTGGCGGTGACGGAGGCGATCAGCGAGGAACGGGCGCGGCTGGCCCGGGAGATGCACGACTCCGTGGCCAAGACCCTGCACGGCGTGGCGCTGGCCGCCGAGGGCCTGGCGACCTCGGCGGCCGCCCCCACCCCCGACCCGGCCCTCCTCAAGCAACAGGCGGAACTCGTCGCCCGAGCAGCCCGCAGAGCGGCGACGGAATCCCGCGAACTCCTCACGGACCTGCGCAGCGAACGGCCTCACAGCACGGACGTACTGACGGAACTCGCGACCAGAACGGCGGAGTTCGCCCAACGCACCCCGCTCCCCACCACCTACCGACCCCCCACCCACCCCCACCCCGCCCCCGTGATCCCGCCCCCGGTGGCCCGCCACCTCCTCTCCATCACCGAGGAGGCGATGGAGAACGCCCACCGCCACGCCGAGGCCACCCTCATCGACGTGACGGCGGACATCCAGGACGGCCTGCTCAGGATCACCGTCCGGGACGACGGCCGCGGCCTCCCCGCCGACACCACCCTCGACGACCTCCGCAGGACGGGCCACTTCGGCCTGGTCGGCATGGTGGAACGCGCCGCGTCGGCGGGTGCCCGCATCCAGCTGGGCGAAGGCCCGGACTCCCGGGGCACGGAAGTACTCCTGGAACTCCCCCTGCCACCCGCGGAGACGGACCGATGACCCCCCACCCCACCACGAGAGGAGGCCGCGCAGTGCAGAACGACCCCCAGCACTCCGTCACCCCGTTCGCGCTGTTCCCGACGGCCCCGCCCAGCCCTGTCGTCCGGATCGTCGTCGTCGACGACAACCCGGTGGTCCGCGCGGGCCTCACGGCCCTCCTCTCGGGCCGTGAGGACATCACGGTCGTGGCGGAGGCGGCGGACGGCCGGGAGGCGTACGAGGCCGCGACCCGGCACCGCCCCGACGTGATCCTCCTCGACGTCCGGATGCCGGGCGTGGACGGCCTCTCGGCGCTGCCCTACCTCGTGCCGATCGCACCGGTGCTGATGCTGACGTACAGCGGAGAGCCGGACACCGTCCGCGAGGCGCTGCGCGGCGGAGCCGACGGCTACCTGGTCCACGGCGAGTTCACGACGGACCAGCTCGCCGCGGCCGTACGGGACACCGTGCGGGGTGTCACCCACCTGACCCCGACGGCGGCGAGCGCGTTGCTGCAGGAGCTGCGCGATGCGAATGCACACGTAAATGGACGTCCGACTCCCCCTCTCCCGCCGATATCTGAGAAAGTACTTTCGCAAATGCAACCACCTGTGGGACAGTTGCCCTCGGACCGGTCGCGTTTCCAACTCAGCGCAAGGGAGGCGGAGATCATGAACCTCATCGCATCCGGCATGACCAACCAGCAGATCGCCGCCGCCTGCTTCATCAGCGAGAAGACGGTCAAGAACCACATCAACCGCATCTTCGCCAAGCTCCACAGCAGCAGCCGCTCCGAGGCCGCGGCCAAGTGGCTGGGCACGGCGCCGGGTTCGCACCGGGGGGTGGGGTGACCGATGAAGACACCGGCTTGGGCCCGGATTTGGGCCCTGGGACCCTCCATCGAACCGCCGACTCCGATTTACGTTCCCAAGGTCGACAGCGATGACGCCGAAGGGGCCCACCATGAGCAACCGGTTCAACGACGACAAGGGTCAGACCGCGGTCGAGTACCTGGGGATCATCGCGGTGGTGGTGGCGATCGTGCTGGCGATCACGGGCACGGACATCGGTCAGGCCATCTACGACGCGATCGTGGACAAGATCGACGAAGTCATCGGCGCCTGACGCAGGTTCGACGGCACAGCGACGCAGGGCAGGCTTTCCCCATCTACATCACGGTGGTGGCGGGCCTGCTCTTTCTCGCGTTCGCCTTCCTGGCAGTCGGTCAGGCCGGAGCCAATCGGAACGGCGCCCAGACGGCCGCCGACGCCGCGGCGCTTGCGGCAGCTCTCGACACCAGGGACCAACTCACCGAGGAGTGGGTGCAGAACGTCCGGGACCCCAACAAGTGGCTGGACATCTTCCACGGCCTCGGGGTGCCGTTCGACGGCTGCGCCCGGGCGGACCAGCTGGCCGCACAGAACGACGCCACGGTCACCTGCACACCGCTGGAGGGGATGCCGCCGGGCTACCAGGTCGAGGCCACCACCAACAAGACGGTCGGTGACTCCATCGTCCCCGGCACCGAGAACAAGAGGTCCAGGGCGCCGGCCACGGCGGTCATCGAGTCGGCCTGCGAGTTCGTGCTCCCGGGGGAGGGGGCCGACGCGGACCTGCTGCCGACGCTCACCTGTGACGACGGCAAGTGGACCCTGGATCCGGAGGATCTCACCGACCTCCCCGGGCCCGAGGATCTCTTCGACGTCCATCTGGCCGATCGACAGACGAACAACTAGTGGTGAAGGAAGCGCAGTGATGAGCATTCGGTTCACGGCGAAGGCCCGCAGGGGGATGGTCGCGCTGACGATCGCGGCCGGTCTGGCCGTCGGCGTGGCCGGCTGCGGAAGCGGGGGCGACGACGACAAGAAGCCGGAGGCGTCCGCGTCCGCCTCCAAGGGCAGCTCCGGAGCGAGCACGCAGGAGGGCACGGACGAGCCGATCGCCGAACTCAAGGGAGAAGACGGACTCACCCTTCAGATCGACTCCGTGCAACGGGACTCCGGAGGATTCCTCACGGTGAGCGGCGAGATGAAGAACGACGGTGACAAGGCGGCCCGGGTCTCGGTGCGGACAGCGGGAGACGAGACCGAGATCATCCGGCACGGCTCATCGCTGGGCGGCGCGACCCTCGTCGACTCCAAGTCCAAGAAGCGTTACTACGTCCTGCGCGACACCGACGGGCGCCCCCTCACGACCACGGGCATGCCGAGGATCGACGCAGGTGCCTCCATCCCGGTGTTCATGCAGTTCCCGGCGCCCCCGGCCGGTACCACCAGCGTCGACTTCCAACTCCCCACATTCGCCTCGGCCACCATCCAGATCTCAGGTTGAGGCACCCATGACCACCACCCCCCGCCTCCCCCTCACCGTGACCGCCGCCACCCTCCTCACGGTCATGTTCCTCCCCGCCGCGCACGCCGACGACGGTGGCCCCAGCGTCCCCCCGGGCACCGAACCCTCCGCCACCGCCCCCGTCCAGGTCGACCCCAACGACCCGGACCTGAAACTCCCGGAAGGCGCCACGCTCGCCGAACCGAAGGTGCTGGACATCAAGCAGGTCGTCGAGGACCAGAGCGGGGACGAGCGCCGCGAGGACACCAACGCGGACGTGAAGTTCGCCCTCCAGGCGGAGGTCCTCTTCGGCAAGGACAGCGCGAAGCTGAACGGCGAGGCGAGAGCCCGCATCTCCGCCATCGCCGCGGAGATCAAGAACCAGAAGGCCACCCGGATCCGCGTCTTCGGCTTCACCGACAACCTCGGCAGCTACGCCCACGGCCTCACCCTCTCCCGCCAACGCGCCAACGCCGTACAGGACGTCCTCGACGAGGAACTGAACGACTCAGCCATCACCTACGAGGTCCGCGGCTACTCCGAGGACTACCCGATCGCCTCCAACACCACAGAATCGGGCCGCAAGAAGAACCGCCGCGTGGAGGTGTCGTTCCCGCGGGGGGAGAACTGACCGTCCACCCGTTGTCGTAGCGACGATTCAGCACCTCGTACGGTGACCCCGTGGGACTCTTCGACAAACTGACCGGAACCCGGCACCCGACCGAAGGCGCCCCATCGGCGCCCGCCGACGCGGTGCGGACAGCCCTCTTGGCCCTCAACCGGCCGGATGTTCCCTACACCATCCGCGACACCACCGAAGACGCCGAACTGGTCGCGGAGTGGCGGCTGTCGGAGCCCGCATGGCAGCCCCTCTTCGTCCGGTCCCAGCTGTCCCGCGCCGTCAGGATCAGCATGCGCCTCGACCACGAGGAGCAGGACGTACGGGCCCTTGAGGAATCGTGGGCGGTCGAACGCATCGGGAATCCACCGAGCCTCCGGGTCTCCTCGCAGTACACGCGAGGGCCGGCCAGGACCGTGTCCACCCACCGGAAGATCCAACGCGGGCCCGACGGTCGGGTCGAGGCGAACGCCTTTTTCCACTTCGACAGCTCGGAACTGCGCGAACCCCTGCGGAACACCGTCCTCGAACTGGGCTGGACCTGGCGCGGAGTCGTCTTCGGCAAGCTGTGAGACGGGCCGGAGCCGAGGACCGGGGCCGACCGCGGTGGCAGCAATCACTCGTTGCACCGCGGTGATACTTTGCTTACGCACCGCAGATGAACTCGCTTCGCACACCGGAGACTTCCGCCACTTGAGGGGCGGGAGGGAACACGGGGGACAGGACATGTCAGGCGCCACGGACATCGACGATCCGGCAGCCTTGAACCGCGCGGGCACGGGAGCGCGTGAGACGGCGGGACAGACCCGTACCGCAGGCGCGCACCCGGTGGACGAGACGCGGTCGGCCGCACGCGATCTCAGCGGCGGCAACTGGAGCGGCGGCCTGGGCGGGGCACTCAACGGCTTGGCGCAGACCTGGTCGAGCCAGGTCTCGGCGCTCGCCGCAAAGTGCGACAGCCTCGCGGGCCAGTGCGGAGGGTCGGGCCTGCTCTACCAGAACACCGAGGCGGACAACACACGGACGATGCGCTCACTGTCGGCCGGATCCTCACCTTTCGGGTGAGCCGGTCCCGCCGCCGACCGCGTCGCAGCCTACGGGCGAACACCACACGACCGGGGGACTCACCACAGCCATGCCGACGTACGAGCAGCTGTACCACCTCAACCTCAGCAACCTCAGTGCGGCCGCCGACCGTTGGGAGGAGACGGTCACCAAGTTCAAGAGCCTGCACACCGCTTTCGGCGACGAGGTCGCCAAGCCCTTCAAGCAGGCCGGCTGGCGGCAGCCGGTGCTGACGGCGGCCAAGGCGGACAACGACGTACGGGCCGCCCAGCAGGAGTTCGCGGATGCGCAGAAGGAGGCGGAAGGCATCGCCGGTGTGCTCACGACTCTGCACGCGGAGCTGAAGAAGGCCAAGGACGACCTCCACCACCTCGCGGAGGTTGAGGCCAAGAAGCAGGATCTGCATGTCAGCGCCGCCGGTGTGGTCACCCCGCGGAATGACGTCAACCAGCAGACCTGGGCTCACCACGACCCCGACGGCCAGGCCCTCATCCGCGAGCAGCAACAGGCCTGCGACGCCTTCGCCCGCCGTATCGAAGCCGTCCTCCAACGCGCCGCGGACGCGGACGAGACCGCATGTTGGGCGCTGCGCCGCGACCTCGGGAACTACACGGACAACTTCAACTCCCAGGTCGTCACCTCCCTGGACGCCGCCGACGCCACGCACGCGGCCGAGCTGATGAAGAAGGGCGACAAGCTCACCGACACCGAGCTGACCGAACTCAACCACCTGATGAAGGCCAACGCGAAAGACCCGGTCTTCGCCACGGACTTCTACAAGCAGCTCGGCCAGGAGGGCAGCCTCAAGCTCTACGGCCAGCTCGCGCTCCAGACCACCGACGCGAGCGACGAACGCAGGAAGCTGCTCCAGGAGATGCAGCGCAACATGGGCAACACCCTGGCCACCGCCACGAATGCGGGCAAGGATCCGCACCTGGACAAGCAGTGGACCGACGAGTTCCGCAAGCTCGGAACCCAGCATGTGCGGCTTTACCCGGACAGCATGAACGAGGGCCCCTACGGCTACCAGCTCCTCGGCGGCATCCTCCGCCACGGCGACTACGACCCCTCCTTCCTCACCCCGATCGCGGAGCACGTCACCCAACTGCACGCCAAGGACCCGTACTTCTTCGCCGGCACGAAGGGCGACTTCGGCGACCCGCAGTACGGCTTCAACCCGTCCGGCAAGAACGGCGCCGGGTACGACCCGATGAACAGCGTGCTGGAGGCGTTGGGCCACAGTCCGAAGGCGGCGACGGACTACTTCTCACCACCGATGCAGGAGTACGCGCAGGACGGATCCCCGAAGGGTGATCCGCAGGCCATCCTCGACGTCGACGGTTCGACCAACTACCTGGACTACCTCGTCAACAAGGACTACGAGTCCTTCCCGGACATCACGGGCCACGCCCCGGACGACGTGGCGAAGTCCATGAACAACTTCCCGGACTCCCTGGGGCATGCCCTGGAAGCCGCCACGACCGGTCGCTCCTGGGACGGGAACCCCCATGCCGATTCCGTTCCACACACGGACGACCAGGCCACTCTGGCCAGCCAGATCGTGAACAAGTTCGGTGGCGAGGAGGGCCCCGAACTCCTCAATGGCAAAGACGGTGCTCCCTATGAGGCCGCTCGGGACAGCCTGGGCAACATCGCCGCCGAATACATGGGGGATGTACAGCGTGCAGTGTCCAGCCAGGACAGCCTGTCTGTGCACGGCGTTCCCGCGCAGTTGGACCCCGCGCACACCGAAGCGTTCCTCGCGCAGGTCGGCCAGGACCCTGATGCCTACGCGGCGATCACCGCGTCGCAGCAGGCGTACACCACAGCCGAGGTCGACCGGGCCATGAACGGCGCAACGCAGTCCACTGTGTCCGTCGAAGAAAGAGCATCCAGTGCTGTCCGCCCCGGTGCCACCGTCGCAGGCATCATGAGCGAGGCCCGAGCGGACGCGGTATTCGAGAATCAGCGCGCGAGTGACGCGGACTTCAACGAGTCGGCCGAGACTGCCAGCAAGTGGGTTGGCCGAGGCCTGGGGCTGGCCACTGGTGCGATCAAGGTTCCCGTCGTCGGTGACGTAGCGGGCTGGGCGATCGAGGACATCCAGTCGAGTGTCATGGAAAGCATCCAGCGCGACACCACGTCGCAGGCGCAGGATGAGGCGGTCCGGGACTACACCAACGGCAGCACGCAGGCCCAGCGGTCGGCTCAGGCTGCCGTCGAGCAGGCAGCGCAGCGAGGCCACTACAACTCCGACACCGTGCGTGACATCCAGAACGCGGTGGCGGGGGAAGCCTTCCAAAGCCACGCTGCCGGAGCCAAATGGGAGGACGCGCACCATGGGTGACGTTCGGCGGATTCCGAGGGCGCGAGGATGGGCAGTGCTGACGGCGCTGGCGTTGCTGCCGGGGTGTTCGTCCGGGCAGCAGGTGGACTACGACTTGCCCGAGAGCCTTTGCGGAATATCCGTCAGCCGGGAGGCGATTCATTCACTCTTCCCGCCAGGCAGGGAACTGACACTGACCGGTGGCTCTCTGGCGGACGGTCAAGCACAGTCGTCCTGCTCATACCTGGTGGACGGGAACACAGCGCTGACTCTTGCGGATCAGCGTTACCAGGAGAAGCTGACTGCCCGGGAAGTCCTTGCGAAGACCGTTCCAGCCAGTCAAGCCGACGAGATCACCGTCTCCTCTTCGGGCCGCATCGCAACGTACCGAGGACACGCCGTGGGCGTAGCGGATTGCTCAGGGCTTCCGTCAGACGTCGAGGGTGAGGAGGCCCAGAGCTACGCACTCACAGTGGGCGTCGGAAGTCCCAAGAACTGGAAAGAGGCACAGACCGAACTCGCTGATTTCCTGAAGACGTTCCTCAGCGCAGCCGCGAAGGCGGATGGATGCTGATCTGGCGGACCCCCGATGGCGAGCCGGGGCGCTTCCGACGTGCCTACTGCTGGGGCGGCCATTGGCTGTGAGGCTGGGCGGGCTGCTGCTGGTAGGGATTCTGTTGTGACGGGTACGGCTCGTGCCCGTGCCGGGGATGGCCAATCGGGCCGGGGCCGACGTTGTCGTTCTGGCTCCGCCGGGAGCGCTTGACGAGCAGGAATACGACTTGGGCGGTGACGGCCAGGCCGTTGTCCCCGTCCGCTTCGTGTGCCGGCCGGTCCAACGCCAGTCGCTACTGCACACCGAGCGAACCCAGAGCGCCGCCTGACGGATCACGGTGCCTTCGAACCATCCTGCTCAGCAAACGAATTCGGGTTGGCTTCCTTCAACGCGCTTGCTTCCTGCAGCACTCGAAGGAAGCACACACGTCTTTGCACGGCTCGACTGGACTGATCCACGATCATCGTGATCTGCTGTTGGGCACCACACGTTCAGTCACGGGATGACCACACCATGAGAGCGGAAACGGCGGGCGGCCCGGCGGTCGGCGTCGGCAATCTCGAACGGGCCAGGCTGGCCGCCGAGATCCACGACCTGTACGACGGGCGAGGCAGCGGTGAGCGGCTGTTGGCGGCGTTCCGGGCGGCCGCCCTGTATGTGCCGCTCGTGGAGGACGAACCCATGTGTTCCGCCGCGGTGGACGGTGTTCAGTGGCTGTACGCCTTCACCGCCGCCGGTGAGTTGGAGCGCTTCGCGCGCGCTCGCGCCGAGGCACCGAAACAGCCCGGTCCGGTGAGCGGCCGTATCGCCTACTGGACGGTCCTCGGCTCGCGGCTGCTGGACGTCGCCGTACCCGTCGCAGTCGCCGAGACCCGTGCCGCCACCGGGGTCTCGGTGGACGTGGCCGGTGTCCGCCCGCTCCTCATGCCTCCCTTGTCCAAAGTCGTGCCGGACCCGGTGGCCGTCGACCTTCTGGACGGCGCGTGAGCGACGGCTACGGCGCGGACCCCGAGGTCCTCAAGCAGGCCGCCCAGGGCATCAACCGGACGATCGAGGAGCTCCAGGACGTCGGCATGGTCGGCGGGGGTGCGGTCGGACGCGGTTTCGGAAGCCTGCAGCTGACGCAACTGCAGATGGGCCACACCGGGTTGGCCAAAGCCTTCGCCACCTTCACCGAGCGCTGGGAGTGGGGCGTGAAGGCGCTGGTCGACGAGGGCAACGCGATCGCCGAGAAGCTCGACCTGGCGGCCGGGTACTACCACGAGGCCGAGGAGTACGCGATCGGGGTCGCCAAGGACTACGTCGTGGGCGCCTACGGCGACCCGGCCCTGTCCGGTGAGGACGCGGAGCGGATGTCGTGGAGCCAGGTCGGATCCTCGGTGCAGGGGACTTTGACGCCGGACGTCACCCCGCAGTCGGCGTCCGCATCCCTGCAGCAGATGGGACAGGCCTGGGATGGCACCGAGAAGGACCTGACCACCAGCGGTCAGTACGGAACACAATTGCGGATCGGCGAGGAGTTCGTGGACGCTGCCGCGCCTGAGGACAGCGACTGATGGGTGTCCTGGGTGAGTTGGGCGACCTGGCCGACGGCCTTGAGCAAGGCATTTCCGACGGAGTCAACGCACAAGCGGGCGCCTTGGGGGAGGCGCTGGACGGCGTCGGGCTGAAGTCCGCCGGGGAGAAGGTCCGTGACGGCGCCGAGTACCTCACCGGGGCGGTCGGCGCCATGGTGCCCGAACGGGAGCTGGGCGAGAGCGGCGAGCCGGGCGAACTCATCCACGGCTCGACTGGTGACATCGAGGAGGCCGTCCAGCACCTCAAGGCCTTCGCCACCGCCTTCGAGAACGCCGGGCAGGCGCTCGGGAAGCTCGACCCCGGCCACTGGACCGGCACCGCCGCCGACTCCTTCCGTGACTCCTTCACCACCCACCCGAAGAAGTGGCTGACGGCGTCCGACGCCTGTACGGCCGCGGCGAACGCGCTGGCGGAATACGCGCACACCGTCACCTGGGCGCGCGGCCGGGCGGCCGAGGCGATCGAGAAGTGGCAGGCCGCGGAGGCGAAGAGCTCCGCGGCCCGGCGGACGTACGAGCAGCAGGTCTGGGAGTACAAGAAGGCCTCACTGTCCCTCGGGTCCGTGCCGCTTTCCGGCGCCGAAGCTCCCATGGATCCCGGGGACTTCGTGGATCCGGGCGAACTGGGCCGTGCCGAGGCCCGGGAGATCCTCGAGAGCGCCCGCCACACGCGTGACTCCGCCGCCGAGACCGCCACGGCCAAGGTGAGCAGTGCCTACGAGGCGGCCCCGGCCGAGCCCGGCACCTGGGCCAAACTCAAGGCCGGGCTGATGGACGCCCCCCTGGCCGTCAACATGGAGCTGGAGCATTTCACCGGCGGTGTTCTCAAGGGTGGTATCGGGCTGACCCGCATGATGCGGACGCTCGACCCGATGGACCCGCACAACCTCACCCACCCCGCGGAGTACCTGCGGAACGTCTCCCTCACCGGTATGGGGCTGCTCACCTCGGCCAACCACCCGGTGCGCACCGCCAGGTCGATGCTCGGTTCGGGCTGGTCCAGCGACCCCGCCGAAGCGCTCGGCACCCTCACCTTCGACCTCGCGAGCGACGCGCTCACCGGCGGCGCGGCGACCGGCGTGGGAGCGGCCCGCCGCACCATGGCAGCGGTCGCGGAGGACGCCGTGGAGACGGCGGCGGCGCGGGCCGCCCGGGAGACGGTCGGGACGGTGGCCGGACACTCCGGGGAAGCGGTCGGGGAGGCCGCGGCCAAGAGTGGCCCGTCGTGGGACGACTTCTTCCTCAAGGAGCACGCCGCCGAGGAGGCCGCCGACGCCACGGCCGACGTGGGCAAAGGCTCCGCCCGTGACCCGTGGGACTGGGACGGCCCCTCGACCCCCGCCGAACACGAGTCTGCGATGGCCGACATCTCTCATGATGCGGTCACCTTCGAAAGCAACGCGGACGCCATGAGATACGGCGCCGAGCACTGGAACGACTATGTGGAAAACCTGCCGACCGACCAGCGGGAGGCGGTCCGGAGCTATACGGGAATCGAATTCGCGCGTGTCAACGGCTTCCTCAGGGATGGCGATTTCGCCACAGATGCCGTACGTGAGCACATCGAGCACATCGACAAAGCGCTCGCGGGGAGCCCGCTCCCCGAGGACGTCATCGTCAGGCGCGGCACGAACCTGGAGCACCATCTGCGCGAGATGGGCACCGACGACCCGTCGGCCATGGCCGGCAGGAAGTTCACGGATGATGCCTACATGTCTACGTCATTGGGAGAGGTGGCGTCAGGGTTCGACCACAAGAGCGCCGTCCTCCATCTACGAGTGCCCGCAGGAACCCCGGCCCTCTGGGTGGAGAAACTGACCCATGCCGTCGGTGAGCGTGAGCTGTTGCTCGGCCGCGGCTCCGAATACAGGATCACCAAGGTCTTCCAGGACGACGCGGGCAAGTGGCAGGTCTACGGAGAGATGCGCTGATGAACGAGCAGCACGGGCCGGACGAAAATTCCGAGGAGCGGCCGTTCTCCCGGTTGGCGGATGATCTTCGACCACGGCTGATCAGTGGGCCGACCGACTACGAGCGGCGGGCGGACGGCCCGGTGCAGTTTGTCGAGGTGGCCAACGCTGAGGGCGTTCTGGGGCTGCTGTACGCCTCGGATGCGGAAGGGGCCGTCGGCTTTGTCGTTCGTAAGGAAATGGGCTACCACGCCACCAAGTCCGTCCAGTTCTGGAAGGGGCTGTGGAGATCCGCGTTTCGACGGGGACTCGCGCCCACCGAGGCCTTGGCCGAGATGGCACAGCAGGAGGGCGGTCACCCGGTTCCGGGGCGAGTGCTGTCCGGGCCCTGGCAGGAGGCGCCCGACCTGGCAGCCCTCCGGGAAGAGATCGTCGGTGACAGCAGGTGGGTTCCGAGTCCGTCTCGACTGAAGGTCAAAGTACATCCCGTGATCGCCCTCCACGGCCCGAAGTTCCGCGCCCCCGAGGTGACCTGGGGCATGCGGCGTGCCGCCCGGCGCCACCCCGGCAAGGGGCTGTTCGCCGTCGATCCGGCCTACGACCCGCACGACGACGACATCCCGTGGCACAAGTCGCTGGGTGGCTGGCCCATCGACGAGCACGGTGAGCTCGGCGACTTCAGGTTCAACCCCCGGTACGAACCCACCCTCACCGCCCTGCGGTGGCGCGCCCCGGAGAACGAGGTGGAGCGTGCGATGCAGGGCGTCTGGTCACGCACCAGCACCGCCGAGGCATTCCTGGACGCTCTCCGCGAGGCGACTCTGTTGGTGCCCGTCGACTCGGACGGCAAGCAACTTCTCTTCGGCCGGACCCACGACGGCCGGCGTGTCCTGGACGTGTACACCAGCGCTCACTACGCCTCGCACGACGACCGGCGGCTACGGGCCATGACCGGCGCCGAGTTGGCCAAGGGCCTGTTCGGCTGCTCCATCGCGGTCAACGCAGGCAGCCGGCCCAACATGAGGATCCCGGCCTCCGACCTTGCCGTCAGCGCCTTTGGCTGAGCCGGACCACGCGTACGCCCGTCACTCCACCACAACCTCCACCCGCGCCCCCACCTCAACCCCCCACGCCTCCATCACCCCGGCCCCCGCCTCCACCACATGCCGCGACCGCACCCGCGGCAGCCCCAACCGCCCCGGGCTCATCGTGCGGACGGCGATGACGTTCAGGCGGTGGTCGAGGTACGCGACGTCGATGGGGAAGCGCATGCGGAAGGTGTGGATGCTGCTCGCGGGGGAGAGGAGGAGAGCGCCCTCCACGGAGTCCCGGCCCAGCAGGCCCCTCGTGCGGGCCCGGTAGGACGTGGCGATCTCCAGGGGGACGCGCAACTCGCCGACGATCAACTCTCCGTGTCCGTCCCGCCAGCGTCCCATGCCGCAGCCACCTCTCTCGGTACCGTGAGGTGGCCATCCTCCATCCCAGGCCCGGGGCAGGTGACCGATGCGGAAGATCGTCCTGATGATGTCCGTTTCCCTCGACGGGTATTTCGAGGGGCCCGACCACGACATCAGTTGGCATCTGGTCGACGAGGAACTCCACCAGCACATGAACGACGTCACCAGGCGGATGGGCGGTGACCTGATCGGGCGGGTCACCTTCGAGCTCATGGACGGCTACTGGCCCACGGCCGACGCCGCCCCGGACGTCACCCCGGTGGAGGCGGAGTTCGCCCAGCTCTGGCGGGAGTTGCCGAAGTACGTGTTCTCGCGGACCCTCGACCACGTCGACGACCCGAACGCCACGATCGTCCGGGAGGTCGTGCCCGAGGAGATCAGGAAGCTGAAGGAGCAGCCGGGCGGCGACCTGGTCGTCGGCGGGGCCGACCTCGCGGCCGAGTTCCTGCGGCTGGGTCTCGTCGACGAGGTGCGCATCTACGTCCATCCCGTCCTCGTCGGCCGGGGCAGGCCCCTCTTCCCGTCCGCCGACACCCTGACCTCGCTCCACCTGGTGGAGACCCACACCTTCGGCAACGGGGTCGTGCTGCTCCGGTACGAGCTGTAGAGAAGGTACGGCCCCGTAAAGGAGTTGTTCCCTGCCCCCGCCGTGGGTAGGAAGGTCCGCATGACCGCACTCGGCGCAGTGTTCCGTCCCCAGCTTCCCCCCGAGCGGCTGCGGGCCCTCGCCCGGCTCGCGGACGAGGCCGGACTCGAAGAGCTCTGGCTGTGGGAGGACTGCTTCCTGGAGGGCGGGATCTCCACCGCCGCGGCCGCCCTCGCGTGGACCGAGCGGCTCCGTGTCGGCGTCGGACTGCTCCCCGTCCCGCTGCGGAACGTCGCCATCACCGCGATGGAGGCGGCCACCCTGCACCGGATGTTCCCGGGCCGGCCGATCCTCGCCGTCGGACACGGCGTACAGGACTGGATGGGCCAGGTCGGCGCCCGGGCCGAGTCACCGCTCACCCTGCTCCGTGAGCATCTCGACGCGCTGCGCGCCCTGTTGAGCGGGGAGCGCATCACCACGCGGGGCCGGTACGTCTCCCTGGACGGCGTCGCCCTCGACTGGCCGCCCGACGGCCCCGTCGAGGTGCTCACCGGCGCCACCGGACCACGCACCCTGCGTCTCGCCGGGGAGTGCGCCGACGGCACCGTCCTCACCGCCGGCACCTCGCCCGAGGGCGTCCGCCGAGCCCGCCGGCTCATCGACGAGGGACGCCAGAAGGCGGGCCGTACCGGACAGCCGCACCAGGAGGCGGGCCGTACCGGACAGCCGCACCAGGAGTCGGGCCGTACCGGACAGCCGCACCAGGAGTCGGGCCGTACCGGACAGCCGCACGACGAGGCGGGCCGTACCGAACCGCCCCACCGGGTCGTCGTCTACCTCCTCACCGCCACCGGGCCCGACGCCACCGCCCGGCTGCACGCCGAACTCGCCCAGGAGGGCCACGCCGATGTCCCCGACCTCGGCGTCGCCGGGGACGCGGACACCGTCGCCAAGGCCGTCCAACGGCTCGCCGACGCCGGCGCCGACACGGTCGTCCTCCAACCCACGGCCGACGAACCCAACCCGGAAGCCTTCGTACGCTTCACCGCCGAGCAGGTCCGCCCGCTGCTGCCCTGACCCCGGCCCCGCCCCGCCCCGCCCCAGAAAATGGGCGGCGCTCACAGCCGTCGTACTGCCACGATCGACCCCATGACCACCCCCCGCACCCACACATTCGAAGACCTCCTCGCCGAGGGAGCCGCCGTTCCCACCGCCGGATGGGACTTCTCGTGGTTCGAGGGGCGGGCCACCGAGGCGCGGCCCTCGTGGGAGTACGCCCGCTCGCTGGCCGGACGGCTCGCCGCGGCCGGCGCCTCCCTGGACGTCCAGACCGGCGGCGGCGAGGTCTTGGCCTTCGCCCTCGACCAGGAAGAGGGAATCCAGGCACCCCTGCTCGCCGCGGCCACCGAGGGCTGGCCGCCCAACGTGGCCAAGGCCACCGCCCTGCTGCGCCCCCGCGGGATCGTGGTCGTCGCCGCCGCGGAGGACGCGCCGCTGCCCTTCGCCGACGCCACCTTCGACCTGGTCAGCAGCCGGCACCCGGTCAGCCCCCAGTGGGCGGAGATTGCCCGCGTGCTCCAGCCCGGCGGCACCTATTTCGCCCAGCACGTGGGCCCGCGCAGTGTCTTCGAGCTCGTCGAGCACTTCCTCGGCCCGCAGCCGCCGGAGCAGAGCTCCGACCGTCACCCCGACCGCGAGCGCGCGGCCGCCGAGGCGGCGGGACTGGAGGTCGTGGACCTGCGCGCCGAGCGGCTGCGGATCGAGTTCCACGACATCGCCGCCGTCGTCCACTTCCTGCGCAAGGTGGTGTGGATGGTCCCGGACTTCACCGTGGAACGTTACGAGCCCCAACTCCGGTCCCTGCACGAGCGAATGGAGTCCGAGGGCCCCTTCGTCGCCCACAGCACCCGGCATCTCGTCGAGGCACGCAAGCCGTACCTCGGTTAATCGCAAAACCGGGCAATAGGGGCACCTCGTGTCGTTCCACCCCAGATTTCCATGGTCTTCACGGGGTTTCCACATTGTTATCCCAGGCGGCTCGCGTCCGGGCCGCTTCTGACGTAAATTCAACACGAGGCAATTCGCGCCAGCAAAGCTGCGCGGTGGCACCGCGCAGAGGAGGGGGCTGCGCGGTGCCGCGCCCACTTCCCGGCGTCAAAGAAACGTTCCGACCCGGATTCACCCACGCGGGCGATGCCGTACGCCCCCATGATTCCGCCGTGATTCAGCCACGAAACCCCCATGAACTGGGCTTCGACCCGCCACCACGCCGTCGCTGCGCGACTCCGGAGAGTAGTTGTGGCACGCCGATGCACGCAGCATCACTTACGAAGGGTTATGGTGGAAACCCCCCCTCGGGCCGGTCCGTCTCCCCCCCACGGACCGGCCCGTTTTTTCATGACCGAAGCAGGGGTGCCTGCCGGGAACGGGGGCACCGCATCCACATAGGGGCGCGCCGAGCACGGGGTGCGGGCGGCCGACGGCGAGCCGCACTCGCCAACCAGGCGCAGCCACCCCATCATTAGGCGCCCCTCAACCCCCGGTACCCTTCAGTGCGCGGGGACCGCATCCGCACGGAGGGGCGACAATCACGTGAACCTGCGCGACAAGCTGCGCGGCCTGCTCGTCAGGCTCTACGCACGCCGGGTGGAGGGCCACCTGGACCACGCCCAGGTGCCCAAGCACATCGGTGTCATCGTCGACGGCAGCCGGCGCTGGGCGAAGGCCGCCGGTTCCAGCCCCGTGGACGGCCACCGCGCCGGTGCCGAGAAGATCGAGGAGTTCCTCGGCTGGTGCACCGAGACGGATGTCGAGGTCGTCACCCTCTGGCTGCTGTCGACGGACAACTTCAGCCGCCCGCCGGAGGAGCTCGGCCCCCTCCTCGGCATCATCGAGGACGTGGTGCGCACCCTCGCCGCCGACGGCCGCTGGCGGGTCCACCACGTCGGCACCCCCGACCTGCTGCCCTCCCCGATGCAGACGGCGCTGAAGGAGGCGGAGGAGTCCACCGCCCACGTCGACGGGATACTCGTCAACGTCGCCATCGGCTACGGCGGCCGCCAGGAGATCGCCGACGCCGTGCGGGCCATGCTGCTGGACGCGCACGACAAGGGCACCTCGATGGAGGAGCTCGCCGAGGCCGTCGACACCGACATGATCGGCCGCCATCTCTACACCGGCGACCAGCCCGACCCCGACCTGGTGATCCGGACCAGCGGCGAACAGCGGCTGTCCGGATTCATGCTGTGGCAGACGGCCCATTCGGAGTACTACTTCTGCGAGGTCTTCTGGCCGGCCTTCCGCAAGGTCGACTTCCTGCGAGCCCTGCGCGACTACGCGGCCCGCCACCGGCGCTACGGCGGCTGACCGGGGCACTCGCAGGCAGTCGACACGGCACTCGCGGGAAGCGGCCGTATACCCCCTTTGGGACGGAAGTAACAAGGAGTTCACCAGCGCGCCGTCATATGCGCTGGCATGGCACCGCATGTTCGAGGGCATAAGCCAAGCAGGTCGATGCCCGAACCACGGGTGTCGGATCTCAGCGGGCGGCACGGGGCCGTCCGCCCGGGAGGCCCTTTGCACCAGCCTTACCGTGCGGTTGTGGCACGGAAGAAGCAGTGGAGGGCCGGTTCCCGGCCCGTGCAAACGGGCCGTCGACCGGTCCAGCTCCACTCCGTCGCTCCCCGACCTCATCCGAGGGGGTACGTCCTTCCGTGGTGACCAGCACAAAGCGCCGTATGCCTGACCGGCGCACCTATGTTCTCGACACCAGCGTCCTGCTGGCCGACCCGAACGCCCTGAGCCGCTTCGACGAGCACGAGGTCGTGCTCCCCATCGTCGTGGTCACGGAGCTGGAGGCGAAGAGGCACCATCCCGAACTCGGCTACTTCGCCCGGCAGGCCCTGCGTCTGCTCGACGAGTTCCGGGTGCGGTACGGCCGTCTCGACGCCCCCATCCCGATCGGGGAGCTGGGCGGGACCGTCCGTGTCGAGCTCAATCACTCGGACCCCAGTGTGCTGCCCAGCGGCTACCGCCTGGGGGACAACGACTCCCGCATTCTCGCGGTCGCCCGCAATCTGCAGGCCGAGGGGTTCGACGTCACCGTCGTGTCGAAGGACCTCCCGCTCAGGATCAAGGCGTCCTCGGTCGGTCTCCTCGCCGAGGAGTACCGCGCCGAACTCGCCATCACGGACTCCTCCGGCTGGACCGGGATGTCCGAGGTGACCCTGCCCGGCGAGCAGGTGGACATCCTCTTCGAGGAAGGCCACGTCTACGTCCCCGAGGTCTCCGACCTTCCCGTGCACACCGGCCTGACCATCCACTCCGAGCGGGGCAAGGCGCTCGGCCGGGTCTCGCCCGAGGGCAACATCCGTCTGGTGCGCGGTGACCGGGAGGCGTTCGGCATCAAGGGCCGCAGCGCCGAGCAGCGCATCGCGCTGGACATCCTCCTCGACCCGGACGTCGGGATCGTGTCCATGGGCGGCCGGGCCGGCACCGGCAAGTCGGCGCTCGCGCTGTGCGCGGGCCTGGAGGCGGTCCTGGAGCGCCGCCAGCACCAGAAGGTGATGGTCTTCCGTCCGCTGTACGCGGTCGGCGGGCAGGAACTCGGCTATCTGCCGGGCTCCGAGTCCGAGAAGATGAGCCCCTGGGCGCAGGCGGTCTTCGACACGCTGTCCGCGGTCACCAGCCGCGAGGTCATCGAGGAGGTCACCGCGCGCGGGATGCTGGAGGTCCTGCCGCTCACCCACATCCGCGGCCGCTCGCTCCACGACGCGTTCGTGATCGTGGACGAGGCGCAGTCCCTGGAGCGGAACGTCCTGCTGACCGTTCTGTCCCGAATCGGCGCCAATTCGCGGGTCGTTCTGACCCATGACGTGGCACAGCGGGACAATCTCCGCGTCGGTCGCTACGACGGTGTCGTCGCCGTGGTGGAGAAGCTGAAGGGGCACCCGCTCTTCGCGCATGTGACGCTGACGAGGTCCGAGAGGTCCCAGATCGCGGCGCTTGTGACCGAAATGCTGGAGGACGGCCAAATCTGAGGTAGTACCCGCCTGTTGGCGCCGTCCGGAAAGGCCAAGAGCCTAGCCGGGCGGCGCCTTCGTGTGTCGGCGTTTCTTGAAATCCCTGGGGTCAAACGGGATGTGAGCTTTCACACGCAACTCAGAATTGCCACCCGGCGTCCGGTTACGGCAGAGTCTCGGTTCTGTCAGGCCCCGCATACGGCACACCTGTACCCCCAGCGGTACGGCACCACAGCAGCACCACGTTCAACTCCATAACGTCCGCCGTATGCCGCCCGCGCACTACGCGGCGCTCCCCGCAAGGGAGTTGCCCACCGGGCCCGTGCCTCCCGTGACCCCGTTAGTTGGGAGGCCAGTGTCCAGGGGCACGATTGCGTCCGCCAGGGTCACCGAAGCGGGCGATGCTGGAAGGAAACCGTGTGAGCCCGATTTCGGTCCGGGGATTCGCAGTGGCCTCCGCCACCGCGGTCACCGCTGTAGGTAGCGTTGTCGGAGTCGCCTCCGGCAGTGTCGCGCAGCCGAACGACGCAGAGGCGACGGCAGCGGACACGACGCTCCTGGCGGACATCCCCGCGGGTGAGCAGGCTCAGGTGCAGACCGCGTCCCTCACGCAGCAGGCCGACTACCAGGCCATCGCCGCGGACGCGAGCGCCAAGAAGATCGCTGAGGAGTCGGCCCGCAAGGCCGCCGCCAAGTCCGCGATCGAGAAGAAGGAAGCCGCCGAGCAGGCGGCCAAGGAAGCCAAGGAGCGCGCCGAGGCCAAGGAGAAGGCCAGCCGCAGCGCCTCCAGCTTCCCGGTGCAGAGCTCGTACACCGTCGCGCAGATCCAGTCGATGGCTGCCTCGATGGTGCCGAGCGGGCAGTTCCAGTGCTTCAGCAACATCGTGGACCACGAGTCCAGCTGGAACTACCGGGCCGTCAACGCCTCCTCCGGCGCCTACGGTCTCTTCCAGGCCCTGCCGGGCTCCAAGATGTCGTCGGTCGGTGCCGACTGGCAGACCAACCCGGCGACCCAGATCAAGTGGGGCCTCAACTACATGGACAGCCGGTACGGCAGCCCCTGCGAGGCCTGGTCGTTCTGGCAGGCCAACCACTGGTACTAGGCCGCAGCCGTGAGCCGGAACTCCGCGCGTGGATTCGCCGTGGTCTCGGCCACGGCGGTCACCACTGTCGGTGCCGTCATGGGGGTCGCCCAGGCCGGCACCGGACAGTCCACCGACGACGCGCAGGCGTCGGCCGGTGACGCGACGCTCCTCGCGGACATACCCGTCGGCGAACAGGCCCAGGTGCGCGCAGCCCCGCTGGCCCAGCAGGCCGAGACACAGGCCGTCGCCGCGGACGCCGTAGCCAGGAAGTCGGCGGAGGAATCGGCCCGCAAGCAGGCCGCCAAGGACGCGCGGGCCAAGCGCGAGGCCGCCGAGGAGAAGGCGAAGAGGGAGCGGGAGGCCAAAGGCATCTTCCCGCAGCAGTCGTCCTACACCGTCGCCGAGGTCCAGGCCATAGCCCGCCAGATCGTGCCCAGTGGGCAGTTCCAGTGCTTCAGCAACATCGTGAACCACGAGTCCACGTGGAACTACCTGGCGGTCAACCCGTCCTCCGGCGCCTACGGCCTCGTCCAGGCGCTGCCCGGCAACAAGATGGCCTCCGCCGGTGCCGACTGGCAGACCAACCCGGCGACCCAGATCAAGTGGGGCCTCAACTACATGAACAGCCGGTACGGCAGCCCCTGCGGCGCCTGGTCGTACTGGCAGGCCCACGGCAACTACTGATCACCGGCCGTCCCTTTCGCTCAACCCCACGCAGCCCCTCCCCGTCCTAGGGGGAGGGGCTTTCGCCCTGTACGGTCGGACCGGACGACTCCAGGGGGGAGTGGTGGGGAGAGACGGGGGAAGAGGACGGATCATGTCGCGAGTGCCAGGGTGGATCGGTCGGCTCGGTGCCCGCCTGACCGATGTGGGTGAGCGGTTGGACGAGCGCCGCGCCGAGGTGGCCCGTGAGGAGGCCGAGGCGGACCCCGCCCCGCCGCCGCCCGCGCGCAGGCCGAGGAAGCCCGCGGGCCCCGCGTCCCGGCCCGTGGTGCTCGTCCCGCGCCCCGATCCGGCGCAGGCCGTGCCGTGGGGCGTCCGGGTGGCCGCCGAGGCCGGCTGGCGGCTGCTGGTGCTCGCGGGGACCGTGTGGGTGCTGATGCGGGTCATCAGCTCCGTGCAGCTCGTCGTCTTCGCCTTCGTCGTCGCCCTGCTCATCACCGCGCTGCTCCAGCCGACGGTGGCCCGGCTCATGCGGCACGGCGTCCCGCGCGGCCCCGCCACGGCGCTCACCGCGATCCTCGGGTTCGTCATCATCGGGCTGCTGGGCTGGTTCGTGACCTGGCAGGTCATGGAGAACATCGACAACCTCTCCGACCAGATCCAGAACGGCATCGACGATCTGCGCAACTGGCTGCTGAAGAGCCCCTTCCACGTCACCGACAAGCAGATCAACCAGATCGCCAAGAACCTGCGGGAGGCGGTCGGCGCCAACACCGACCAGATCACCTCCGCCGGCCTGGAGGGCGTCCAGGTCGTCGTCGAGGCGCTCACCGGCATCCTGCTGACCTTCTTCTCCACTCTCTTCCTGCTCTACGACGGCCGCCGCATCTGGGAATGGACGCTGAAGCTGGTCCCCGCGGCCGCCCGTCCCGCCGTGGCCGGCGCCGGCCCGCGCGCCTGGCGCACCCTGACCGCCTACGTCCGCGGCACCGTCCTGGTCGCCCTCATCGACGCCGTCTTCATCGGCATCGGCATCTACTTCCTCAAGGTGCCCATGGCCGTCCCGCTGGCCGTCTTCATCTTCCTGTTCTCCTTCATCCCGCTGGTCGGCGCGGTCGCCTCCGGCGCCCTTGCGGTGCTCGTCGCGCTGGTCACCCAGGGCGTGTTCACCGCCGTGATGACGCTCGCGGTGGTCCTCGCCGTCCAGCAGATCGAGGGCCACATCCTCCAGCCGTTCATCCTCGGCCGCGCGGTCCGCGTCCACCCGCTCGCGGTCGTCCTCACGGTCGCCACCGGCGGCATGGTGGCCGGCATCGGCGGCGCGGTGGTGGCCGTACCGCTGGTGGCGGTGACGAACACGGTGGTGAGCTATCTCAAGGCGTACGCCGAGGAACAGTCGGTCGGCCCGCCCGGGGACGAGCACGAGCTCGAGGAACAGGACGAGACGGCCGTAGAAGAGGACCAGGGGCCGGAGGAACCGCCTCCGGGACCCGACAAAGCTTCCTCGGATTCGGTCAAATGAGCGCCGAACGAACTGTTTTGAACAGCCAGCCGAACTCAACTTCCGTCAACTAACGGCAGCTGGGAAACCCGCACCCGGAATATGCGTCCGGACTGATACACATTCCCTCCTCAGCGCTACGCGTCAGGCGTGTGTGCGAGGCGGCGGGGGGTGTGATGTCGGGCCACGAACACCTGGCTCAGGCCCTGGCCGAGTGCGGCCGTGACAGCTTCACCGGCGAGCTGCGGGTTTACGGCACCCCCGGCGGCACCTTCCACTTCGGGGACGGCCGGGTGGTCGCCGCGGAGTCCCCGGGCGCCCCGGGCCCCGAGGCCCTGCTGCTGCGCTCCGGGCGGGTCAGCGGCGAGCAGTGGGCCGAGCTGGTGCGGGAGTCGGGCGGCTCGCGCTGGCCGGCGACCGCGCTGATCGCGCACGGCTACGCGGGCGCCGCGCAGCTGAGGGTGGTGTGCGCGCTCGCCCTGCACGACGCCGCCTTCGCGATGGCCGCGGGCCGGGTGGACAGCTGCGAACGCGTCACCTCCACCGAGCTGTTCGCGCAGGTCCCGCTGGGTGAGCCGCCCCTGCGGCTGCTCCAGGACGCGACCCGCCGGCTCACCGCCCTGGCCGCGCTGCCGCACCCCGTCCACCCCGACCGGGAACGGCCCGTGCCCTCGGGCACCGACCACGGATCCACCGCGCTGCGGCGCGAGTTGCTCAGCCACGCCGACGGCCGCCGCACGGCCCGCGATCTCGCCTTCCGGGTCGGGCGCGGGGTCTACACCGTCACCGTCGAGGTCGCCCGGATGCTCGACGAGGGGCTCCTGGTGTGCGTCGCGCCGCCCGCGCCCGTCCCGGTCAGCTCGCTTCCGGACGGCCACGCGCTCCGGCCCCGCAAACCCCCGCAGGGGGAGGAGCCCCTGCCTGCCACGCACAGCGATCTGCCCCGCCGTAAACCAGGCAGCTTCTTCCGTCTCCGGAATGGAACACCCAAATGAAAAAGCCGATCAGATGTGAACGAATTCAGGGGAGTTGAGTACATGGATCACAAAGCCCTGGCGCTCGAAATGCGCGGTCTGCGCGAACAGGTCACCGGAATCACCGATACCGCGGTCGCCGCCGCGGACGGGCTGCTCATCGCCGCGGACACCGCCGACTCGATCGACCCGGAGGGTCTCGCCGCGCTCGCCGCGGCCGGGCTCGGACTCGCCCGGCGCACCGCCGGGGCGACCGCCCGCGGCACGCTGCGCCGGACGGTGACCTACGGCAGCCACGGCTGTGCCGCCTTCTACGCCGTCGGCGACACCGCCCTGATGGTCGTGCTCGGCGACGAGGGGATGGACGTGGAGCACCTGCACCGGGCGACCCAGCCGACCCTGAACCGGATCGGCTCGATCCTCACCGACAAGGCGACCGAGAAAGCATCAGAAGGAGTCTGAAGGGATGGCGACGAAGCGTATGACCCCAGGTTTCTCCGACCAGGTGATGGGCCTGGTCAAGTCCCTTCGCACGGACGCCCCCGAGTGCGTCGCGTCCGGCGTGGTCGACATGTCCACCGGCATGCTGCTGTCGTACGAGACCGTCGAGAACCACCCGCCGGAGGTGCTGGACCTCCTGGCGGGGGCGACTCTCGACCTGTTCCAGGGCCGTACCGTCGTGATGATCGAGGACGTCTTCAAGGAGCGTCGCGGGATCAGCAGCGACAACCACTTCTTCCAGGAGATCCTGGTCAACAGCGAGAACCTCACGCACCTGTTCGTGCGGCTGGTCGAACAGCAGGACGTCGTGGCCGTCGTGGTGTGCCGCAAGTCGGTCAACGTCGGCATGCTGTTCGCCCAGGTCCGGCGGGTGGTGAAGGAGTACAGCCTCTGAGCGGCCGGCCGGCTGCGGGCGGTTACTCCGTCCGCAGCCCGTCCGGGCGCATCAGCCTCAGCAGCGGCGGCAGGCTCAGCAGCGTCACCACGAGGACGACACCCGCGCCCACGCCGGTCATCGACAGCACGCTCGACCAGTCCACCCGGACCGGGGTGTCGGTCATCTTCAGCAGGACCGCACCCAGCGTCAGCCCCACCGCCGAGGCCAGCAGCAGACCGAGCCCGACCGGGATCGCCGTCTGCCACAGCACCGACAGGCTCAGCGTGCGCCGCCTGGTACCGAAGGCGACCAGCGCCGACAGCAGCTTCTTGCGCTCGCGCAGCTGCTCCAGCTGGGAGACCAGCAGGCTCGCCCCGATCAGCGCGAGGACACAGACGGCACCCACGAACAGGCCGGTGCGGATGGAGGAGTACTCGTCGTTGCGCTTGACGGACACCCAGGTCATCGGCTCCTGGTTCGGGTCGATCCGGGCGGCCGTGTTGCGGACGTACTCGCGCGCGTCCGGCAGCGAGTCGTCCAGCCGCACATAGATCTGTCCGCGCACGGCCGTCGCCGCCCGCGCCGGGAAGGCGCCGGGGGTGACCAGGATGCCGCCGCGCCGGTAGCCCGTCGGGTCGTCGATGGACTCCGCCTGCTTGACGACCTTCGGGACCGTCCAGGTGATCGAGGTCGGCTTCTCCGGGTCCTCGGAGGTGTCGAACCAGAGCTTCGTGCCGGGCTTGGCCGCCACGGTCGACTCGTCGTCGGCGTTCTGACTCCCGGAGGAGCCGTCGTCCGCCTTCGGTGTGACGTGGGAGGCGAAGACGTCGCCGTCGCGGCAGGAGGGCAGCTTGGCCACCTCACGCAGGGACGTGCAGTCGGCGACCGTGACCCGGGCCCAGTTCGCGTCGTCGCCCGGCCCGTCGTTGGCGTAGCCCTCGTCGAAGGCGTACACCTGCCGGACGCCCCTGGTCTCCGCCAGTTGCCTCGCGGTCGGTGCGAGCGCCTTCCCCTTGGGGACGCTCACCTGCATCTGCGCCCGCGAGAGGTCGTAGGCGGTGTCCTTCGTGTAGTCGCTCGACGTGCCCGCGAACAGCATCTGGAGCGCGATCGCCCCGGCCACCGCCACCGCGATGCCGTTGACCATCCGGGCCGCCGTGCCGCTGCTCAACTGGAGCCTGCGCACGGCCAGTTGCCAGGACACCGCGCCCGCGCCCAGCCGGGCCACGACCGCCTCGACGATCCACGGCAGCAGCGCGGTCACACCGACGAGGAGCAGGATGACACCACCGGTGACCATGTACTGGTTGAAGTCGCCGCCGTCCCGGCCCTGTCCGACCATCGGGTACAGCATCCCGAGCCCGGCCGCCGGCAGCAGCAGCCGCCACCACAGCCTGCGCCGCGCGGGCTTCGCCGTACGCACCACGCCGAGCGGCTCGATCACCACGCCCCGCAGGGCGAACAGCGTCACCAGCACGGCCGCCGCCGGCACCGCGACCGCGACCAGCAGGGCCAGCAGCGGCGAGGGGTTGAGGTAGCTCGGGAACACGCTCTGCCCGAACATCTCGACGGAGCCCGCCACTTCACGGCCGATCAGGAAGAACACCGTGCCGAGGACCAGCCCCAGCACCGCGCCCGCCAGCGCCTCGCCGGCGGCGATCCGCCGGGTCGAGCGGCCGTCGGCACCCACCAGACGCAGGGCCGCGAGCCGCCGGTCGCGCCGCTCGCCGCCGAAGCGGACGGCCGCGGTGATGAACACGGCGACCGGCATCAGCAGCACCACGAAGACGACCAGGACCAGCAGCACCAGCACCGGGTCGGATTCCGACTCGGTCGGGTTCGGGTTGCCGTACTCGTCGATCCGGGTGATCCCGGCGCCGTCGGGGGTGAGCCCCTCGGCCCCGCGGTAGAAGGCGAGTTCGTGGGAGCCGATCAGCCCGCTCTCGGCGATCGTCCCGGTGATCCGGTTGGGCAGCCGCTCCCGCAGGAGCTTGCCGTCGGAGGACTCCAGCAGTTTCTTCAGCGCGGGGGAGACGACCATCTCGCCGACCGCGGGGAACTCGTCGATCCCCGGCGGCAGCGGCGCCTTCGGCCCCTCGGGCTCCAGGTCCCGGCCGCGGATGTCGGTGTCGCGGAAGGTGGTCGACGCGTTCGCCGACAGCAGGGTGTTGTCGGCCCTCTTCAGATGTTCCCCGTAGTTGGTGTCCGCGCGGGCGTCGCCCCGCTCGTGCCGGACCGCCAGCGCGTTCGGCAGCGCGGTGGTCAGCAGCAGCAACGCCACCCCGAGCCCGACGCCGACCGCGGTCAGCAGCGCGCGGACCCATCCCTCGCGTCCGCCCGCGAAGGCGAACCGAACCCCCATGGCGAGGTCTCGCCACGTCCCCCGGCCGAGTCTCATACGACGCGCTCCATGTCCCGGGACTTGCCGTCCCGTACGACGATCTCGCGGTCCGAGTAGGCGGCGACCCGTGCCTCGTGCGTGACGAGGACGACGGCCGCGTTGGTGGACCGGGCCGCCTCGGTGAGCAGCTCCATGACCCGCTCGCCGTTGAGTGAGTCGAGCGCGCCGGTCGGCTCGTCCGCGAACAGCACGCGCGGGTTGGTCACCAGGGACCGGGCCACGGCCACCCGCTGCCCCTGACCGCCGGACACCTCACCGGGACGCTTCTTCCTCAGGTCGTCGACCTCCAGGCGCTCCATCCAGCCGAGCGCGGCCTTCTCGGCCTCCTTGCGGGAGGTGCCGTTCAGCCGCAGCGGCAGCGCCACGTTCTCGACGCAGGTCAGCTCGGGCACCAGCTGCCCGAACTGGAAGACGAACCCGAACTCGGAGCGCCTCAGCGCACTGCGCTCGGCGTCGTTCATGGTCGCCATCTCGCGGCCGTTGTAGAGGATCGAGCCGGAGTCGGGTGTGACGATCCCGGCCAGACAGTGCAGCAGGGTCGACTTGCCGGACCCGGAGGGGCCCATGACGGCGACGACCTCACCGGGGTGGATGGAGAACTCGGCGCCGTCGAGCGCGAGGGTGGGACCGTACGCCTTGTGCAGTGCGTCGGCGACGAGCAGGGAACCGGCCGGGGTCACTTGACCACCACCTCCGCGAGCTTCTCGAGACGCGCGGCGGTCAGCTCCAGCCAGCGCAGGTCGGCTTCCAGGTGGAACAGGGCGTGGTCGCAGATCAGCTGGTCCGCGAGGTCGCCCCGGCGCTTGCGGTCCGTGAGGATGCGCATCATCCGCAGGTGCTCGGCGCGCTGGGTGTCGAGGATGTCGGCCGCGTCGCGGTGGGTGAGCAGCGCGAGCACGACCTTGGTGTACAGCGTGGACTGGAGGTACGGCTCGGGCTTCTCGGGCGTCGCCAGCCACCGCTGTACGTCGGTGATCCCGGCGTCCGTGATGGCGTACCGCTTGCGCTCGGGGCCGCCGCCGGGCTCGATGCCGTCGACTTCGACGAGCCCGTTCTTCAGCAGGCGGGACATCGTCGAGTAGACCTGGCCGTAGTGCAGCGGCCGGTCGTGACCGAACTTCTCGTCGAAGGCCCGCTTGAGGTCGTAGCCGTGGCGGGGGCCCGACTCAAGGAGCCCTAGAAGGGTGTGACCGATGGACATGGGGAGGACTGTACATGCGGTGTATACCCCGCATGTATACGCGGAGTGTGTACAGGGCTGTCAGGGGGTGAGCAGCCGCAGGTGGGGGCCGATTGTCACGGTTCTGCTACCGGGGGCCCTCCGTGTCCCGGGAGCCCCCGGGGGGCCGGCCTCGGCGCGGCAGGGGGCCGGCGTCCCCGGGCAGCCGGCCGGCCTCCTTCAGTGCTTTCCGCAACAGGAACTCGATCTGCGCGTTGGTGGACCGCAGCTCGTCACCGGCCCACCGGGCGAGCGCGTCGTGCACCGCGGGATCCAGTCGCAGCAGCACCTGCTTGCGCTGCTGCCGACCTTGGGGGGCCGAACCCCCGGAGGGAACCGTCACTGGTAGAGCGTCCCGGTGTTGAGGACCGGCTGCGGGGCCCGGTCGCCGCACAGCACCACCATCAGGTTGGACACCATCGCCGCCTTGCGCTCCTCGTCCAGCTCGACGATGTCCCGCTCGGTGATCCGTGCCAGCGCCTCCTCGACCATGCCGACCGCGCCCTCCACGATCTGGCGCCGGGCCGCGACGACCGCCCCGGCCTGCTGCCGCTGAAGCATCGCCGAGGCGATCTCGGGAGCGTAGGCGAGGTGGGTGAAGCGGGACTCGATGATCTGGACGCCGGCCGTCTCCACACGCGCGTGCAGCTCGGCGGCGAGCTTCTGGGTGATCTCGTCGGCGTTGCCGCGCAGTGAGAGCCCTTCCTCGTCGTGGGCGTCGTAGGGGTACTCGATCGCGATGTGCCGTACGGCCGTCTCCGTCTGGGTGGCGACGAACTTCACGAAGTTGTCCACCTCGAAGGTGGCCTGCGCGGTGTCCTCGACCTTCCACACCACGACCGCGGCCAGCTCGATCGGATTGCCGTAGGCGTCGTTGACCTTGAGGACGGCGGTCTCGTGGTTGCGGACCCGGGTGGAGACCTTGGTGCGGGAGGTGAAGGGGTTCACCCAGCGCAGGCCGTCCTGGCGGATCGTGCCCTTGTAGCGCCCGAAGAGCTGCACCACCCGCGCCTCGCCGGGCGCGACCGTGTTCAGGCCGCGCAGCGAGATGAACGCGGCGACCAGCACCAGGGCGCCGGCGATCGCGAAGCCGGGGCTCTCGCCGCTGAGGGCGAGCAGGTAGACGGCGAACAGCAGCCCGAGCAGGCCCAGCAGGAGCGCGAGCGCGCCGCCGATGCTGTGCGCGGGCACCTCCCGCACGCGCGGGGCGGGCATGTCGGGTGCGTCCGCGGCGGGCACGGAATCTTGTGCGGACATGGAGGATCCCCCGTTTCGTCAACTATCTCACTTCTAGCTAAGTGATATCACTTTACCCCCGCTCGGCAACCTTGAAGCCCTTTCGGAGGTCTGGTTCCGAGGAGGCGGGTGCTGATTCTCACGCCCCTGTGAGACCGGATCGAATGCCCTGTGTCATATAGACCGGTGTTAGCTTTCTGAGCTGACCTGAGCCACGAACCTGTGTGGCCGCCGATGAGGAAGCGGAGCGAGTCGACCCATGGGACGAGCGGAAGAGAGAAGAGCACGTCAGCGCGGTGGCCACCGCGCGGCGCCGCCCACGCGCTCGTCCGGGACGCCGAGCGAGGGCCTTGCGACCGGCGGCAGGGCCGCGGCGCGCAAGGCGGCCGCGCGGGGTAAGAAGGGCGGGAAGAACGGTAAGAGCGGCATACGCCGGCTCTTCACCTGGAAGAAGATCCTCGGCACGTTCTTCGCCTTCTGCCTGATCGGCATCGGCGCCTTCATCGTGATGTACATGATGATCGACGTGCCCAAGGGCAACGCCGCCGCGCAGGAACAGAGCAACATCTACAAGTACAGCGACGGCTCGGTCATGGCCCGCGAGGGCGACACCAACCGCGAGATCGTGGACCTCTCCGAGGTGCCCAAGCAGGTCCAGCAGACCTTCGTGGCCGCGGAGAACAAGTCCTTCTACACGGACGCCGGCATCGACCTCAAGGGCACCGCCCGCGGTCTGCTCAACACCCTCTCGGGCAAGGGCAAGCAGGGTGGCTCCACGATCACCCAGCAGTACGTCAAGAACTACTACCTCGACCAGGACCAGACCGTCTCGCGCAAGCTGAAGGAACTGGTCATCTCGCTCAAGGTGGACCGGGAGAAGTCCAAGGACTACATCCTGGCCGGCTACATCAACACCAGCTACTACGGCCGCGGCGCCTACGGCATCCAGGCCGCCGCCCAGGACTACTACCGCGTCGACGCCCAGAAGCTCTCCGTGGCCCAGGGCGCCTATCTCGCCGCGCTGCTCCAGGCGCCGAGCCAGTACGACTGGGCGGTCGCCACCCCCACCGGCAAGAAGCTGGTGCAGGAGCGCTGGAACTACGTCCTGAACAACATGGTCGAGCAGGGCTGGCTGAGCAAGACCGAGCGCGCGAAGATGACGTTCCCGGTGCCGAAGGAGCCCAAGGCCGCACCCGGCCTCGAAGGGCAGAAGGGCTACTTCGTCAAGCTCGCCAAGCAGCAGCTCGAGAAGCAGATGGTGGCCAAGGAGGGCATCACCCAGGACGAGGCGGAGGCCCGGGTCGAGAACTCCGGGTGGACCATCACCCTGAACATCGACAAGAAGAAGCAGGCCCAGCTGGAGAAGGCGGTCAAGACCCAGCTGACCAGCAAGCTGGACCCGAAGAAGCGGGCGGTCGACAAGAACGTCCAGGCCGGCGCCGCCTCCGTCGACCCCAGGACGGGGAAGATCGTCGCCCTGTACGGCGGCTCGGACTACACCAAGCACTTCTACAGCAACGCCAACCGCACCGACTACCAGCCCGCGTCGACCTTCAAGCCGGTGATCCTCGCCGCCGCCCTGGAGAACAACTCCGAGACCGAGGACGGCAAGCCGATCGGCGCCAACACGGTCTACGACGGCACCAGCAAGCGCCAGGTCGTGGACCGCGACGGGGACAAGGTCGGATTCGCCCCCGAGAACGAGGACGACCAGGACTACGGCAAGCAGGTCACCGTCCAGACGGCGATGAACAAGTCCATCAACTCCGTCTTCGCGCAGATGGGCGTCGACGTCGGCATGGACAAGGTGCTGGCGACGGCCACCAAGCTCGGCATGGACACCGGCAAGCTCAGGCCGCTGCCCGCCTACACCCTGGGCACCATGGGCGCGAGCCCGATTCAGATGGCCGGCGTCTACGCGACCCTCGACAACCACGGCAAGCAGGTCACGCCGACCATCATCAAGTCGGCCGAGCAGGGCGGCACCGCGTACCAGATGCCCGACCCGATCGGCGAGCAGGTCATCAGCCGGGAGACCGCCGACACCGTCACCTCGGTGCTGACCGGCGTGGTCAACGACGGTACGGCCAAGGTGTCCGTGGCCCAGAACCCGGACCGCGACGGCCGCAAGGTCGCCGGCAAGACGGGTACCTCCGACGACAACAAGTCGGCCTGGTTCACCGGCTTCACCCCGGACCTGGTGACCTCGGTCGGGCTGTTCGGCGAGGACTACAAGACCCACGGCCAGAGCAAGATGTACAACACCGCAGGGCTCCCTCGCGTCAACGGCGGTGGCTTCCCGGCGCAGATCTGGGCGGCCTACACCTTCGGCGTCGCGGGCAAGAACACCAAGTTCGACCTGGACACCGACCAGGGCGCCGCGGTCCAGCCCACCTGGACCCCGAGCCCGTCGGCGACCCCGTCCGAGACCCCGTCGGAGACGCCGACCACGGAGAAGCCGACGGAGACACCGACGGAGACCCCGACGACCACCGCGCCGTCGACTCCGCAGAACACCCCGACGACCAGCCCGCCGGTGTCGGTCCCGCCGTCGAGTCCGCAGAACACCACGACGACACCGGCGAACCCGTTCGACCCGGCCGCCGATCAGTAGCGACCGACACGGCGATCGGCAGCGACCGACAGAGAGGGGGCGCCCGGCAC
>NZ_JBHUXV010000074.1:0-50341 GCF_042669125.1 Streptomyces sp. NPDC057253
GGCGGAGGGGGCCCCAGCCCTGCCCGGGAGCCCCAGCCCTGCCCGGGAGCCCCAGCCCTGCCCGGGGGCCTCGTCCCTGCCTGGGGGGCCTTCACCCTGCCCGGTCATCGCCGTACCCGCCGAACAGCCCCTTGTCGCAGAGGAGTTCGATATCGGACAAGCTCAGCGACCCCCGGGACAAGGTGGCTGCGACTGCGGGACAGTGGTGACACGCAGAAGGAGGGGCGGAGGGGACGACATGCTGAGGACTCCGACCGGCCGGCGGCGGCAGGACATCCTGGAGTGGCTGAAGGACCCGGCCGCGCACTTCCCCCCGCAGCGGCACATCGACCCCGTCGAGGACGGCGTCTCCGCCCGCGCCGTCGCGGTCAAGCTCGGCGTGTCGCGCTCGGTCGCCCAGACCCATCTCGGCCTCCTGGTGAACATCGGCCTGGTGCGCACCAAGAGAATCCGGTGGCGTACGTACTACCGTCGCGACGAGATGCGCATCGCCGAGGTGGCGCGCATGTTCGAGAAGGGCTGGTAGCCGGCCGCACCGGAAGGGCAGACAGCACATGGACCGTCCCACCGCACTGACCCCGCGCCACTACGTCGACATCGGCGGCGAGGGCCCCGAGGACGTCGTCGCCGACGCCCGCGGCCGGGTCCTGACCGGCGTGGCGGACGGCCGCATCCTGCGCGTCGACGGCCTCACGGAACCCGTCGCGCCCCGCGTCGAGGTCCTCGCCGAGACCGGCGGCAGGCCGCTCGGCCTCGAACTCCTCCCGGACGGCGCCCTGTTGGTGTGCGACGCCGAACGCGGACTGCTGGGCGTCGACCTCGCCGACGGCTCCGTACGCGTCGTCGCCGACGAGGTGGCGGGGGAGAAGCTGCGGTTCACCAGCAACGCGGTCGCGCTGTCCGACGGCAGCGTGTACTTCACCGTCTCCAGCCGCCGTTACCCCCTCGACCAGTGGATCGGCGACATCGTCGAACACACCGGGACCGGCCGCCTGCTGCGGCTGGCACCCGGTGACGACACTCCCGAAGTCCTCCTGGAGGGGCTCCAGTTCGCCAACGGCCTCGCGGCGAGCGCCGACGAGTCCTTCCTCGTCGTGGCCGAGACCGGGGCCCGCCGACTCACCCGCTACTGGCTCGACGGCCCCCTGGCAGGCCGCGCCGAACCCCTCGCCGAGAACCTCCCCGGCATGCCCGACAACATCTGGCGCGGCGGACCCGACGGACCGATCTGGGTCTCCCTCGCCGGCCCCCGCGTCCCCCCGCTCGACCTGCTGCACCGCGCCGCCCCGGCCGCCCGCCGAGCCGCCGCCCGCGTCGCCGTGGCCGCCCCCTACCGGCCCACCGGCTTCATCGGCGTCCTCGCGGTCGACGACGAGGGGCGTACCGTCCACCACCTCACCCGCCACCGCTCCCGCTTCCGCATGGTCACAAGCGTCTGCGAGGCCTCCGGCCACCTGGTCCTCGGCAGCCTCCGGGAGCGCGGCATCGCGCTGTGCGAGCCGCCCGCCGCGAAGTGACCCCGGTCGCCGCCCGGCGTTACCCTGGTCCTCGGTCGCGATCACCCTCGCGGCGCGGCGGTGGGGCCCGCCGTACCCGAACCGCGGCGAAGGCGCCGCCAACGGTCCCTACTTGCGATGGAGCGCGCCCGCATGCCCGGGCCCCGGCGAGTAGGAGAGACACAGCCATGACAGCCCCGGAGAGCCTGCGTGCCCCGGCCCGACCCGCACGGCGGTCCGTCTGGCAGGGGCAGGCGCCGGTCGTCGCCGTGGTCGCCCTCGGGGGCGCCCTCGGCGCGACGGCCCGGTACGCGCTCGCGCTCCACTGGCCCGCGCAGCCGGGCGGCTTCCCCTGGGCGACCTTCTGGACCAACGTCGTCGGCTGTGCCGTCATCGGCGTGTTCATGGTCGTCATCACCGATGTGTGGGCCGCCCACCGCCTGGTCCGCCCGTTCTTCGGCACCGGCGTCCTCGGCGGCTTCACCACCTTCTCCACCTACGCCGTCGACATCCAGAAACTCGTCGACCACGGCCGGCCCGCCACAGGCCTGGCCTATCTCGCCGCGACCCTGTTCGCGGCCCTCACGGCGGTGTCGCTCGCTTCCACGGCCGCCCGCCGCGTCCTGAAGCGGAGGCAGCCATGACGAGGCTCACCGGCAGCGCGCTGCGCCTGACCGTCCACATCGGCGAGAACGACACCTGGCACCACAAGCCCCTCTACACCGAGATCGTGCACCGCGCCCACGCCGCCGGTCTCGCCGGGGCCAGCGTCTTCCACGGCATCGAGGGCTTCGGCGCCTCCTCCCTCATCCACACCTCCCGGCTGCTGTCCCTCAGCGAGGACCTGCCGGTGGCCGTCGTCATCGTCGACAGCGAGACGCGCGTACGGGAGTTCCTGCCGCAGCTCGACGAACTCGTCACCGAGGGCCTGGTGACCCTCGACGCGTGCGAGGTCATCCGGTACGTCGGACGCGACGACCGCTCGGAGCCGACTCGGGGCAAAACGGGCACGAAGGGTAAGAAGCTGTTGTGAACTGGCTGCTGGTCGTCGCGGGTGCCGTGGTCGGTGCCCCCCTGCGCTATCTCACCGACCGCGCGCTCCAGGCGAGGCACGACTCGGTCTTCCCCTGGGGCACCTTCGTCGTCAACGTCACGGGGTGCCTGGTCCTCGGCCTGCTGACCGGCGCGGTGGCGGCGGGGGCGGCCGGGGCCCACCTCCAGCTGTTGCTGGGCACCGGCCTGTGCGGGGCGCTGACGACGTACTCGACCTTCTCGTACGAGACCCTGCGGCTGGCGGAGACCGGGGCGCGCGTCCATGCCGCCGCCAACGTGGCCGCGAGTGTCGTGGCAGGTCTGGGAGCGGCCTTCGCGGGGGTGGCGCTGGCGCAGGCGGTGTGGACGTAGGGAATCCGTTCTCGCCCATCTGTAGTAAGACTGTGCCCTCCGCACCTGCCTTCTCCTGAGAAGAACTGGATCCCATGAGCGTCATCAGCGTCGGTCAGGCCGTCGTCCTCGGAGCCGTCGAGGGAGTGACCGAGTTCCTGCCCGTCTCCTCCACCGGCCACCTCAAGATCGTCGAGGGGCTGATGAACATCCCCGTGGACGACGACGCCGTGGTCGGGTTCTCGGCCGTCATCCAGGTGGGCGCGATCGCCGCCGTGCTCGTGTACTTCTTCAAGGACATCGTGCGGATCGTCTCCGCGTGGGGGAGGGGGCTGTTCAACAAGGAGGAGCGCTACCACCACGACTACAAGTTCGCGTGGTGGGTGATCGCCGCGACCGTCCCGATCGTCGCGGTCGGTCTCGCCGCCAAGCCGCTCATCGAGGGGCCGCTCGCCTCCCTGTGGGTGGTCGCCGGTTCGCTGATCGTCGGCAGCGGTGTGATGTGGGCGGCGGACCAGATGGGGCGGCACAAGCGGGGTGAGGACGACACCTCCTTCAAGGACGCCATGCTGGTCGGCAGCTCGCAGATCCTCGCCCTGCTCTTCCCCGGCTTCTCCCGCTCCGGCGCGACCATGTCGACGGCCCTCATCCTGGACCTCGACCGCGTCGCCGCCACCCGCCTCTCCTTCTTCCTCGGCATCCCCGCCCTCACCGGCGCCGGCATCTACGAGCTCAAGGACGCCCTGGGCGCGGGCGTGGGCGCGGCGCCGCTTGCCGTCGGCACGGGGGTGTCCTTCGTCGTCGCCTACGCCTCCATCGCCTGGCTCCTGAAGTTCGTGGCCAAGCACTCCTTCAACGCCTTCGTGATCTACCGCATCGTCGTGGGCCTGCTCCTGTTCGGGCTGCTGACGACGGGGACGCTGTCCGGCTGACTTGTGGGGGACTGCGGTGGCGGTGCTGCCCTGGCCACGTGGCCTGCACCCACGCCGCCGGTGCCATGCCGGGCCCGAAGGTGGTCGGCTCGCGTCAGCGCGGCGCCTACCGCGCGGCGCGGGCCGTGGTGTCGGCCTGTGTGTGTCGTGTGGGCCACTTCGGGTCGCCGTCGCTTGAGGCCTGCTGGTCCATGCGGATCCGCCCGCTTGTGGTGTCGCCGAGCGGGCCTGGGTTCTGCCGGCCGGTAGGCGTGGGCCCGTCTGTGCCGTACGGGCCCGTGCGGCGTGGCCGGGGCCTGTGCCCCGCCGATCAAGCGTCCGCCCATCTGTGCCTGTCGACCAGGCGTCGACCCGGGCCTACGTCCTGCCGGCCCGTGTGGCGTGGGCCCTGGCCTGTGTCCTGTCGGCCGTGTGATGTCGGCCTGGGCCCGTGCGCTGCGGGCCACTTCGGGTCGCCCTCGCTCCTGGCCTGCCGACCCACAACACCGCCGCCCACCTTCGCGCCCCGGCGCCCCTGTGGCACCGCCCGCCTCCGCGCCCCACCGCCCCCCGGCGTCCGTCCGTTCCGCGACTCTGAACGCCTCGCCCCCGCCCGTGCCCTGCAGGCCGTCGGTGAGGCATCCCCGCGCCGCCGGTCGACACACGGCTCACCTCCCGCCCCCACGGGAACCACCTCGCCAGTGCCCTACACCCCGTCGGTGAGACATCCCCGCGCCGCCGGGCGGCACGCGGCTCACCTCCCGCCCCCCGGAAACCACCCCCTTGACAGCACCCTCCCGTCGCCCGGAGTATCTCTCCCGTGAACCTGTCAGACAGCCGGACAGCCAGTCAGCCGCCGCGGCGCATCAGTGCCATGGAGGCCGTGTTGGCGCACCTCCGTGGTGCCATCGAGCGCGGGGAGTACGCCATCGGCGACAAGCTCCCCTCCGAGGCGGAGCTCTGCCGGACCCTGGAGATCAGCCGGCCCGTGCTGCGCGAGGCCCTCAGGGCCCTGCAGACCATGGGGCTGACCGTCTCCAAGACCGGCAAGGGCACCTTCGTCGTGGCCAACGCGGTGGAGGACCCCACCTTCGGCGACTACGTGGCCAGCGACCTCCTGGAGGTGCGCCGGCACGTCGAGATCCCGGTCGCCGGGTACGCGGCCAGGCGCCGCACCCCGGAGAACCTCGACCACCTGGCCCACCTCCTGGACCGGATGGAGCGGGAGACCGACACCACCGCGTGGGTCGCGATGGACACCCTCTTCCACCTCGCCGTGGCCGAGGCCGCCCAGAACCCGGTCTTCCGCCGGGTCATCGAGGAGATCCGGGACGCACTGGCGCGTCAGTCGGCCTTCCTCAACGAACTGGGCGGCCGCCGGGAGCAGTCCAACCGCGAGCACCGCGCGATCGTCGAGGCGCTGATCGACGGTTCCGAGCACGACGCGGTGGAGGCGATGTCCCATCACCTCGACCGCGTCGAGACCACCCTCACCGACATCGTGCGATCCCCGCGCACGGATGCGGACACCTCCACGGAAGGCGAACCCCAGGCGTGAGCGAGCAGAGCCTGCACGACGATGTGCAGAAACGTTCCGGCCATGTCGACGCCGGAGACGAGGGCTACAGCAAGTCGCTGAAGTCCCGGCACGTCAACATGATCGCCATCGGTGGCGCGATCGGCACCGGCCTCTTCCTCGGTGCCGGCGGCCGCCTCGCCGACGCCGGCCCCTCCCTGTTCATCGCCTACGCGGTCTGCGGCGTCTTCGCCTTCCTGGTCGTCCGGGCGCTGGGCGAACTGGTCCTGTACCGGCCCTCGTCCGGCGCCTTCGTGTCGTACGCCCGGGAGTTCCTCGGCGAGAAGGGCGCCTACGTCGCCGGCTGGATGTACTTCCTGAACTGGGCCACCACCGGCATCGCCGACATCACCGCGGTCGCCCTCTACACCCACTACTGGGGCATGTTCGCCGACATCCCGCAGTGGGTGCTCGCACTCATCGCCCTCGCGGTCGTCCTCACGGTGAACCTCATCTCCGTGAAGATGTTCGGCGAGCTGGAGTTCTGGTTCGCCATCATCAAGGTGGGCGCGCTCGTGGCGTTCCTGCTGATCGGCATCTTCCTGCTGGCCACCCAGCACCCGATCGACGGCCACCACCCCGGCCCGGCCCTGATCACCGACAACGGCGGCATCTTCCCCAACGGCCTGCTGCCCATGCTGCTGATCATCCAGGGCGTCGTCTTCGCCTACGCCTCCGTCGAACTGGTCGGCGTCGCCGCGGGCGAGACCGAGAACCCCGAGCAGATCATGCCGAAGGCGATCAACTCGATCATGTGGCGCGTCGGCCTCTTCTACGTCGGCTCGGTCGTCCTGCTCTCGATGCTGCTGCCGTGGAACAAGTACACAGCCGGCGAAAGCCCCTTCGTGACCGTGCTGTCGAACATCGGCATCCCGGCGGCGGGCGGCGTGATGAACCTCGTCGTCCTCACCGCGGCCATGTCCTCGCTCAACTCCGGCCTGTACTCCACCGGCCGCATCCTGCGCTCCATGGCCATGTCCGGCTCGGCCCCGAGGTTCACCTCCGTGATGAGCCGCAGCCAGGTCCCCTACGGCGGCATCCTGCTCACCAGCGGCATCTGCGTCCTCGGCGTCGGCCTCAACTACGTCGTCCCCGCCGACGCGTTCGAGATCGTGCTGAACTTCGCCGCCATCGGCATCCTCGCCACCTGGGGCATGATCATGATCTGCCACCTGCTCTTCTGGCAGAAGACCGAGAAGGGCGAACTCACCCGCCCCGGCTACCGACTGCCGGGCTCCCCCTGGACCGAACTCGTGACGCTGGCCTTCCTCGCCTCCGTCCTGGTCCTCATGTACGCCGACGGCGGCGCCGGCCGCACCACCGTGCTGTGCCTCCCGCTGATCGTCGGAGCCCTGGTCGCCGGCTGGTACGCGGTCCGCGGCCGGGTCGCCCGAGCGGCCATCGGAACCGGGGACACCGGCTCCGAGGCGTGAGCGCCCGCGTGGGCGCCGGGGCCGAACCCGCCGGCGTCCACGCGGGCGTGGCCGCGAACCACGAGATGACCCAGACCCCACCCGCCGGCGCCGGCGCGAGACCCGCGTGGCGCCTCCCGAGAAGCAGGCAGTGATGTTCAGCAGTTCCGTCGCGGACGCACCCCTTGTCCGTGAGCCCCTCCACGCTCCGGTCGCCCACCTCATCCGCGGTGGCCTGATCGAGGGCACCCACTACGGCTCCGTCGTGGTCCTCGGCCGCGACGGGGAGGTCCGCTTCCAGCTCGGAGACATCGAGGCCGCGTTCTATCCGCGCTCGGCGCTCAAGCCGGTCCAGGCCGTCGCCATGGTCCGGGCCGGGCTGCCGCTCGACGGCGAGCTCCTCTCGCTCACCGCGGCCAGCCACTCCGGCGAGGAACGCCATCTCGCCGGGGCGCGGCGGATCCTGGACCTGGCGGGAATCTCCGAGGACGCCCTGCGCAACGTCCCGGACATGCCGTTCGGTTCGGCCGTGCGGGACGAGTGGATCCGGGAGGGGCGCGGGCCGTCCCGGCTCGCGCAGAACTGCTCCGGGAAGCACGCGGCGATGCTGTACACGTGCGTGCTCAACGACTGGCCCCTGGAGGGATACCTCGACCCCTCGCACCCGCTCCAGCAGGCGATCGCCGAGATCGTGGAGGACCTGACCGGGCAGCGGATCGCACGGGTGACGGTGGACGGGTGCGGTGCGCCGCTGTTCTCCGTGTCCCTGCACGGTCTGGCACGGGCCGCCGCCCGGATCACGTCCGCCGCACCCGGCACTCCCGAGGCACAGGTCGCCGACGCGATGCGTACGCATCCGGAGATGGCGTCCGGGGCGGGGCGGGACGTGGCCGCGCTGATGCAGGCGGTGCCGGGGCTGCTGGCCAAGGACGGGTTCGAGGGCGTGCAGGTCGCCGCGCTGCCCGACGGGCGGGCGGTCGCCGTGAAGATCTCCGACGGTGCGAACCGGGCGCGGGTTCCGGTGGCGGCGGCGGCGCTTGCCCGTGCCGGGGTCTCGGCGGAGTTGCTCACGGAGTTCCAGGGGGAGGCGCTGCTCGGGGGCGGCGTGGAGGTCGGGTCTGTGCGGCCCGTTCGTTCGCTGGACCCCGTTTCCGTGTCTGCCTGCGCCTAAGAGCTCGGTCCCCACGTCGTTCTGCGGGTGCGGGTCCGTCGTGGCTTGTTGCGCAGTTCCCCGCGCCCCTGAACAAACTCACCTGAACCCTCCTGGAAGAAGGAACCGCTCCCTCATGAACGCCGCCGTCAGTCGCCGTGAGCACGACCTGCTCGGTGATCGAGACGTACCCGCCGACGCCTACTGGGGTGTGCACACCCTGCGGGCCACCGAGAACTTCCCCATCACCGGTACTCCGATCTCGGCTTACCCCCATCTGATCGACGCCCTCGCCGCGGTCAAGGAGGCCGCCGCGCTGGCCAATGAGGAGCTGGGGCTGCTGGAGCCTCGCAAGGCGGCCGCGATCGTCGAGGCCTGTCGGGAGATCCGCGACGGGAAGCTGCACGACCAGTTCGTGGTCGACGTGATCCAGGGCGGGGCCGGCACCTCGACCAACATGAACGCCAACGAGGTCATCGCGAACCGGGCGTTGGAGCTGCTGGGGCACGAGAAGGGGCAGTACTCGTTCCTGCACCCCAACGAGGACGTCAACCTGGGGCAGTCGACCAATGACGTCTACCCGACCGCCGTCAAGATCGCGACGGTCTTCGCGGTACATGGACTGCTCAAGGCGATGGCTGTACTGCAGGACTCCTTCGCCCGCAAGGCAGTCGAGTTCCGTGAGGTGCTCAAGATGGGCCGTACACAGTTGCAGGACGCGGTGCCCATGACGCTCGGTCAGGAGTTCTCCGCCTATGCCGTCATGATGGACGAGGATCGCAGCCGTCTTGACGAGGCCGTCCAGTTGATCCATGAGATCAACCTGGGGGCCACGGCCATCGGGACAGGGCTCAACGCTCCTGTCGGATACGCCGAGTCGGCCCGCCGTCACCTCGCCGAGATCACCGGGCTGCCGCTGGTCACCGCCGCCAACCTGGTCGAAGCGACCCAGGACTGCGGGGCGTTCGTCCAGATGTCCGGTGTACTGAAGCGGATCGCGGTCAAGCTGAGCAAGAGCTGCAACGACCTGCGGCTGCTGTCGTCGGGTCCGCGGGCCGGTCTCGGCGAGATCAACCTGCCGCCCGTGCAGGCCGGTTCGTCGATCATGCCCGGCAAGGTCAACCCGGTGATCCCCGAGGTCGTCAACCAGGTTGCCTTCGAGGTGATCGGCAACGACGTGACCATCACGATGGCGGCGGAGGCCGGACAGCTCCAGCTCAACGCCTTCGAGCCGATCATCCTGCACTCCCTCTCCGAGTCCATCACCCACCTGCGCGCGGCCTGCCTGACCCTCGCCGAGCGCTGCGTGGACGGCATCACCGCCAACACCGAGGCACTGCGCCGGACCGTCGAGAACTCCATCGGCCTGGTCACCGCCCTCAACCCGCACATCGGCTACACGGCCGCCACGGACATCGCCAAGGAGGCCCTCGCCACGGGCCGCGGGGTCGCCGAACTCGTGCTGGAGAAGGGCCTGTTGCCCGCCGAGACGCTCGCCGACCTGCTGCGCCCGGAGATCGTCGCAGGCACCCGCTCGCCGCTGGCCTGACCACCCCCACCTGCGGCGACACGCACCGGAACCGGCTCGGAGGCACAATAGTGATCATGACAACGACGTCGTCGCTCACCTTCCAGCCGGTCCTGGAGCGCATCGCCGAGGAGATCGAACGCACCCCCGGCCGCGGCCGCGCCGCCGACTACATCCCGGCGCTCGCCGCCTGTGACCCGCGCAGTTTCGGCATGGCCGTCGCGGAGCTGGACGGCACGGTGTACGGGGTCGGGGACTGGCGGGAGCCGTTCTCCACGCAGTCCATCACCAAGGTCTTCACCCTCGCGCTCGACCTGGCCCGCGAGGGCGACGAACTCTGGGAGCACGTGGGCCGGGAGCCCTCCGGCAACCCCTTCAACTCCCTGGTGCAGCTGGAGTACGAGAACGGCATCCCGCGCAACCCGTTCATCAACGCGGGCGCCCTCGTCGTCACCGACCGCCTGCACAGCCGTACCGGAGACGCGGCGGGCGCCCTGCTGTCCTTCCTGCGCGAGGAGAGCGGCAACCCGGAGCTGGGCTTCGACGAGGAGGTGGCCGCCTCCGAGTCGGCGCACGGCGACCGCAACGCGGCCCTGGCCCACTTCATGGCCGCGTACGGCAACATCGACAACGACATCCCCACCCTGCTCGACCAGTACTTCCGCCAGTGCTCGGTCCGGGCGTCCTGTGCCGACCTGGCCCTCGCCACCACCTTCCTGGCCCGCCACGGCATCCGCGCCGACGGCACCCGCCTCCTCACCCTCAGCCAGGCCAAGCAGATCAACGCGATCATGCTGACCTGCGGGACGTACGACGCGGCGGGCGACTTCGCCTACCGGGTGGGCCTGCCGGGGAAGAGCGGTGTGGGCGGCGGCATCATCGCGGTGGTGCCGGGCCGCTGCACGCTGTGCGTGTGGAGCCCGGGCCTGGACGAGCGCGGCAACTCGGTGGCGGGAGTGGCGGCCCTGGACCGGTTCACCACGCTGACGGGCCTGTCGGTGTTCTGACGGGTCCTCCCGAGCGCGACCAACGGGCCGTCCCCCGAGCGCGAGCAACCGGCCGTCCCCCGAGCGCCAGCAACCGGCCATCCCCGGAGCGCGAGCAACCGGCCGTCCCCCGAGCGCCAGCAACCGGCCATCCCCGAAGCGCCGGCAACCGGCCCGCACCGGTCACACCCCGGTCGCCACCGCGTCGCCTTCCAGCCACCCGAAACTGCCACGCTGCCGATGTGTTGGCCAACGTTTCCGTCGATCTCCGCCGCTGCCAGATCCTCGGTCTGGTCGGCACCGCGTTCCTCGCCGCAGGGGGTGAGACCGCGGGAGCCCTCCCCGTACGCGAACTCCTCACCCCGGCCTCGCCCCAGGCCGCGCTGGGCCTGGTGGGCGCCTACTTCGGTGTCGTGCTCCTGATCGCGGCCTGGCTGCTGCTCGGCCGCCTGGTGCGCGACCCCTCGACCCGGCCGAGCACCCGTGAACTCATGGCCGTCCTCGTCATCTGGTCGGTTCCGCTGCTCCTCGCGCCGCCCCTGTTCAGCAGGGACGTCTACAGCTACCTCGCCCAGGGCGCCATGGCCGACGCCCACATGGACGTCTACTCCCACGGCCCCGCTCTCCTCGGCGGTCCCCTCGCCGACGAGGTCGCCCCCATGTGGCGCGACACGGCCGCCCCGTACGGGCCCGTGTTCCTCAGCCTGGCCTCCGCCCTCGCGAAGGCGTCCCGGGGTGAACTCCCCGCCGGTCTGTTCGGGATGCGGCTCGTCGCGCTGCTCGGCGTGGCCCTCATGGCGGCCGCCCTGCCCCGGCTCGCCCGGCACAGCGGCGCCGACCCGGCCGCCGCGCTCTGGCTCGGCGCGCTCAACCCGCTCGTGCTGCTCCACCTGGTCGCGGGCGCCCACAACGACGCCGTCATGCTCGGTCTGCTCGGCCTCGGCCTGGTCGCCGCGCTGGGGCGGTGGCCGATCCTGGGCGCCGTCCTCGTGACGCTGGCCGCGCTGGTCAAGGCGCCCGCCGTGCTCGGGCTCGCGGCGATCGTCGTCCTGCGGATCCGGGCCGGCGACCGACCGGCGAGAGCCGTCCTGACCGCCGCCGCGTCGGCCGCCGCCACCACGGTCGCCGCGACGGCCGTGGCGGGCACCGGCTACGGCTGGATAGGCGCCCTCAACACCCCCGTCTCCACCGGCAACTGGGCCCTGACCAGCCTCCTCGGCCGGGCCACCGCGGCGCTCCTTGAACGCCTCGGCAGCGACCTGGCCCCACTGGCCGTCCCGGTCTGGCACGTTCTCGGGGTCGCCCTCGCGGTCGCCGTCATCGGCTGCATATGGCTGCGCCTTCGCCCACGACCCGTCTACGCCCTCGGCCTGAGCCTCGCCACCGTCGCGGCCCTCGGCCCCGCGATCCGCCCCTGGTACGCCCTGTGGGGCCTGTTCCTCATAGCGGCCGCCGCGCCCAGCGCCTCGGTACGGCACCGGGTGGCCGCCGTGACGGGGGTGCTCGCTCTCGCCACCCTGCCGAGCGGCGGCCCGGCCGACGGCGGCCAACTGGTCCTGGCCGTGTCGGGGGGAGTGCTCGCCCTGGTCGTGCTCGTCCAGGCCCACCAGACCGCGCGGACCGCGGCGACGGGACACCCGGCATGAGGGCGCCGGGCACGGACCGCGGCCGCCTGGCGCTGGTCCTGACCCTCGCCGCCGCGGTCACCGCCTTCACGGCGACCGTGCCGCTGCTGCGCGACTGGTTCGACCTGCGCGTCTACCACGGAGCCGTCGACACCTGGATCCACCACGGCGGACGGCTCTACGACTACCGGGTGCCGGGGACGACGTACGGCTTCACCTACCCGCCGTTCGCCGCCGTCGCCATGCTGCCGATGGCCCTGCTCGACCTGCGCACCGCGATCGCCGTCGGCCTGCTGCTCAACCTGGCCGCGCTGGCCGTGGTCGTGCGTCTTCTCACCGGCCGGGCCTGGCGGCGCCACGGCTGGTACGGCTGCGCCCTGGGCGCCTGTGTGCTCGCGCTGTTCGAACCGCTGCGCGACACCTTCAGCTTCGGCCAGGTGAACCTTCTTCTGCTGGCCCTCGTCCTCGGCGACGCGTGGCTGCTGGCGACCGGCCGCGCACGCCTGGCTGGTGTCGGGATCGGGCTGGCCGCCGCGGTGAAGCTGACACCGGCCCTCTTCATCGGCCTGCTCCTGGTCGCCAGGCGCTGGCGCGCTGCGGCCCTCGCCACGGTGGTGGCCCTGGCGGCGACGGGGTTCGCGGCCGTCGTGGCCCCGGACGCCTCGCGCTTCTACTGGACCGACGCCCTGTGGGACACGGCCAGGGTGGGCCGCCTGGACTACGTCTCCAACCAGTCGTTGCAGGGCATCCTGGCCCGGCTCGGCGAAACGGATCGCGCGGTGTGGGCGGTGGCCGTGCTGCTGACCCTGTGCGTGTGGGCCGTACGGGCGCGGCGGGCCGCGGCGGTGGGGGACTGGACGGCCGCGTTCGCGCTGACCGGGCTGACCGCCTGTCTGGTCAGCCCGATCACCTGGGTCCACCATCTGGTGTGGCTGCTGCCCTCGTTCGCCGTCCTCGTGCGCGCGGGGCACCCACGGATCGCGGGCGCCCTGTACGCCGTGCTGTGCACCAGCGTGGTGTGGCTGTGGTTCGACGACGCGTCCGGCGTCGACGGCTTCCTCGGCAGCAACACGTACGCGTGGATCACCCTCGGCCTGCTGCTGTGGCTGCCGGCCGGTCAGCCCCGGACCGCACGCCCGAACCGGGACCGCAGCGCCAAGGCCATCGATCCCGCCCCGAGCCCGGCCGCGCCCAGGATGGCCCAGGTCTCCAGCCAGCCGGGCCCCTCGCCCCGCGGCGGCGACACCGCCGCCGCGACCGGCACGACCTCGGGCCCCGGCCTGGGCCGCGCCCGCAGCGCGTCCAGGGAGCCCACCGGATCGACCCGCCCGCCCGCGGCGAAGCCCCAGTCGAGCAGTTCCCGCGCCTCCTCGTAGACCGTGAAGCCGCCGCCCGACTGGGGGTTCATCACCGTGACGACGAGGGTGCGATCACCCCGGTGGGCGGCGGCGATCAGTGTGTTGCCCGCGTGGCTCGTGTAGCCGTTCTTGACGCCGATCAGCCCGTCGTAGCGGGCCACGCCGTTGGCGCCGGTCAGCAGCCGGTTGGTGTTCTGGATCCCGTACGACCATCCGCCACGGCCGGGGAACCGGGCCGTGGCGGTGCCGCAGTACCGGGCGAAGTCGGCGTTGCGCAGCCCCGCCCGGCCGAAGACCGCGAGGTCGTACGCCGAGGAGACCTGGCCCGGGGTGTCGTAGCCGTCGGGGGAGCGGACATGGGTGTCACGGGCGCCCAGCGCCCTGGCCTTGGCCTGCATCCGGATGGCCGCCGCGCGCCAGCCGCCGCTGAGCCGGGCCAGGACGTGCACGGCGTCGTTGCCGGAGTTGAGGAAGACCCCGCGCCACAGGTCCGCGACCTGGTAGGTCTCGCCCTCGGCGACCCCGACCAGACTGCTGCCGGGCCCGATGCCCGCCAGATCCGCCGGCTCGACCGTGTGCCGGAGCCCACCGGGCAGCGTCGGCAGCACGGTCAGCGCGAACAGGGTCTTGAGCGTGCTGGCCGGCGGCAGTCTGCGGTGGGCGTCGTGGGCCGCGAGGACCTCCCCGCTGTGGGCGTCGGCCACCACCCACGACAGCGCGGACAGGGCCGGGAGGCGGGGTGCGCCCCGGTGCGGGCGGACCTGGGTGCCGGAGTCGTAGAGCAGGGCCGGTGACACGGCCGTGGTGCGTGGCCCGCTGGGCGCGTCGGGTCCGGAGCCCGTGTGCGCGGCCGCCGTGGCGGGAGCGAGCACCAGCAGTCCCGTCATGCACAGGGCGCAGGCCGGGACGGCAATCCGGGAGGGAAATCCGATTGTCATACCGCAAAGCTAGAAACGGACCCTCCCCACATCGCGCTGCCCGGGCCGAAGAGCGTCCGTGAGCACCCGGATGCCACACGTCTGCCGGTGTGTCAGTCCTGTGCGGGCTCCCGTGCCGCGCCCCCCAGGTCCGCGGTGATGGTGCGCGTGGCGGACATGAGCAGTGTGCCCAGTTCGGGCAGCCGTTCGCGGGTGACCCGGGCCGCGGGGCCCGAGATGCTGACCGCGGTGGTGACCGCGCCGGTGTGGTCGTGGACCGGCGCGGCGACGCAGCGGATGTCCTGTTCGTTCTCGACGTCGTCGACGGCGTATCCGCGCTCCCGGATCCGGTCGAGCTCGGCGAGCAGCTTGTCGGGGGTCGTGATGGTGGTCGGCGTGCGGGCCGGCATGCCCGCCGCCATCACCGTGTCGACCACGTCCTGCCTGGCGTGGGCGAGGAACACCTTGCCGGTCGCCGTGCAGTAGGCGGGCAGCCGGCCGCCGATCCGGGAGTGCATGCGCACCGCCCGCGGGCTCTCCACCTTGTCGATGTAGACGATCTCCGGAGGGTCGAAGCTCACCAGGTGGACGGTCTCACCGCTCTCCTCGGCCAGCCGGTGCAGTGCGGGGGCGGTGATCCGGCGGGTGTCGCGTCGCTCCAGATAGGCCTGGCCGAGCAGGGCGTTGTGCGGGCCGAGTCGGTAGCGGCCGGACTCCGGGTCCTGGTCGACCAGCCGCACGTCCCTGAGCGGGGCGACCAGCCTGAGGACGGTGCTCTTGCTCATCTCCAGCCCGGTGGCGAGGTCGCTGAGGGTGGCGCCGTGCGGATGACTTCGGTCCTCGGCCAGGTACATCAGGATGCCGAGGGCGCGGCGCAGGGAGGACGAGGCGTTGCGGCGGGGTGCGGAGTCGTCGGCGGTGACCATGCGGGCATCCTAGCGTGCTGCATAGCAAAACGCAGTATCACATATTGAAATCGGTGGTTGACGGTCCTGAAAACTCAGGGCTAGCTTCTGCGCAACGCATTACGAAACGTTGTTTTGCAATGCAGAACCCGTCCCCCCGAAGGGTGCCCCCTCATGAGATTTCGCCACCGTACCCGGCCTTTGATGGTGATTTGCGTCAGTGTGACCGGTGCCGCACTGCTGTCCGCGTGCACCTCCGCCGCGGGCTCGACCGGCTCGTCCTCCTCCGCGCAGTCCTCGACCCTCCAGGAGGTCGTCAAGCGCGGCACCCTCAACGTGGCCAGCTGTCTGACGTTCCCGCCGTTCGGCTCGACGAGCAAGGACAACAAGCCGCAGGGCTTCGACGTCGACGTGGCCACCGCCATGGCCACCGCCCTCGGCGTCAAGGTGAAGATCGTCGACACGACCTCCGCCAACCGCATCCCGAACCTCCAGACCAAGAAGGTCGACGCGGTCGTCTGCAACTTCACCACCACCGCCGAACGGGCCAAGCAGGTCTCCTTCAGCGACCCGTACATCGTCGCGGGCGAGGTCATGCTGGTGAAGAAGTCCAGCGGCATCTCCACGCTCAAGGACCTCACCGGCAAGACCGTCGCCGTCACCAAGGGCTCCACCAACGGCGACGCGGTCAAGGCCGGCAACCCGCAGGCGAAGATCCAGGAGTACGACACCTCCTCTGCGGCCGTTCTCGCGGTCAAGCAGGGACAGGCCGACGCCATGGTCGAGGACTCCAACTTCCTCAACTACCAGGCCAAGCTGGACCCCTCGCTGAAGGTCACCAAGGACTCCGTCGTCCCGCTGGAGTACAACGGCATCGGCCTCCCGCTCGGCGACGCCACCTGGATCCAGTGGGTGGACACCTGGCTGCGCGAGTTCAACACCTCGGGCCAGGCCGACGCCCTGTACAAGAAGTGGTTCGGCGTCAGCCGCTCCTTCCCGCTCAACCCCTCGTACTGAACGGCCTGTTGAGGAGTACTCATGCTCACCGACTGGACGTACGCCCTGAGGGACTGGACCACCTACGTCGACGCGGCCTGGCTCACGCTGCGCCTGTCGCTGGCCGCCTTCGCCCTGGCATGCGCCCTCGGCCTCCTCGGCGCCGCCGCCCGCAGATCCCGCCATGCGGTCCTGCGGGCGGTCGCCGCCGTCTACGTCGAGGTCATCCGCAACACCCCTGTCCTGCTCCAGATGTTCGTCGCCTACTTCGCGCTGCCCTCCGCGGGCCTGCGGCTCACCCCGGTCCAGGCAGGTGTCCTCGCTCTCGGCGTCAACGTGGGCGCGTACCTCACGGAGATCTTCCGGGCCGGCATCCAGGCCGTACCCCGCGGCCAGCGCGAGGCGGCCCGCGTCCTGGCGCTGAGCCCCGGACGCGCCTTCACCCACGTGGTGCTGCCCCAGGCGCTGCGCAACGTCTACCCGGCCGTGGTCAACCAGCTCGTCCAGATCATCCTGGGCTCCTCGCTGCTGTCGGCGATCTCGGTCCCCGAACTCACCGGCACCTCGATGGTCATCAACTCCCGCACCCTGCTGACCGTCCAGGTCTTCGGCATCGCGGCGATCCTCTACCTCATCCTGACCAACCTGGTCGTGCTCGCGGCCGGGCTGGTGGGCCGGATGGCCTTCAAGCCGCCGCTGCGTCCCGCCGCCGTACGCCCCCGGCCCCTGGACGCCGTACGACGGCTGCTGCCGGCCCTTCCGCGCCGCAAGGAGGCCTGATGGACTGGTCGATCGTCTCCGACAACCGCGACCTCTACCTCTCCGGGCTGTGGGCCACGGTCCTGCTGTCGCTGGCGGCCATCGCCACCGCCACGCTCACCGGACTGCTCGTCGCCGCCGTGCGCACCAGCCGGATCCCGGTGCTGGCCCAGCTCGCCCGCGGCTACCTGGAAGTGTTCCGCGGCACCCCGCTGCTGATCCAGATGCTGTTCATCTACTTCGGCGCGGCCTACCTGAGCGGTTTCGGCGTCACCGTGTTCGGTGCCGCACTGCTCGCCCTCACCCTCTACCAGGGCGCCTACATCGCGGAGATCTTCCGGGCCGGCATCGAGGCCGTCCCGCGCGGCCAGTGGGAGGCCGCGCGCGTCCTCGGGCTCGGGCGGGTGCGGACCTTCCTGAGCGTGATCCTGCCGCAGACCCGCGCGATCGTGCTGCCCCCGCTGGTCGGCCAGTACCTCTCCCTGATCAAGGACACCTCGATCGCCGTGGTCATCGGCTACGTCGAACTGGTGCGCCAGGGACAGGCCGTCATCGACCGCGTCGGCGACCCCGGCACCTCCTATCTCGCCGTCGCCGTCCTGTACTTCGTCATCTGCTATCCGCTGTCGGTCCTGGTACGGCGGATGGAGAGAAAGGCCGTCCTCGCATGACCAGCACCCTCACCGACCGGCAGACCGCGAGCGTCTCCCTGACCGGCGTCCACAAGCGCTTCGGGAACCTGGAGGTCCTCAAGGGCGTCGACATCGACGTGGCACCCGGCGAGGTCGTCGTCCTCATCGGCGCCAGCGGCTCCGGCAAGTCCACCCTTCTGCGCATCATGTGCGACCTCGAGCGCGCCGACAGCGGCGAGGTCTGGGTCAACGACGTGCCGTTGCACGACCGCAAGCGCGCGCCCGAGATCTTCGGCCATGTCGGCATGGTCTTCCAGCAGTTCAACCTCTTCCCGCACAGGACCGCCCTGGGCAACGTCACGTTGGCGCTGCTCAAGGTGCGCGGACTCGGCAAGGCCGAGGCGGACCGGCGCGGACGCGAGGTGCTGGCCCGGGTCGGTCTCGCCGACAAGGCGGACTCCTACCCGGCGCAGCTCTCCGGAGGCCAGCAGCAGCGCGTCGCCATCGCCCGCGCCCTCGCCATGGACCCGGCGATCATGTTCTTCGACGAGCCGACCTCCGCGCTCGACCCGGAGCTGGTCGGCGAGGTCACCGGCGTCATGCGCTCCCTCGCCGAGGAGGGGATGACGATGGTCGTGGTCACCCACGAGATGCGGTTCGCGCGGGACACCGCCGACCGGGTCGTCTTCATGGACGGCGGCGTCGTCCTCGAACAGGGCCCGCCGGAGCAGGTGTTCGGCAGCCCCGCCGAGCCACGCACCCAGCAGTTCCTGCACCGGGTGCTGGACACGTGAGGGTTCGTCACCACACCCCGCCGGAGGTCGTCTGCGTCGGCGAGACCATGGCCGTCCTCGTCCCGCCCGACGAGGGCCCCCTGGAACGCCAGCACACCCTGCGTCTGGAGGTGGGCGGCGCCGAGTCCAACGTGGCCTGCGGACTGGCCGCGCTGGGGCACCGCGTGGCCTGGGTCAGCCGCGTCGGGGACGACCCCCTGGGCCGTCGGGTCCTGGCCGAACTGCGGGGCCGTGGCGTGGACGTCGGCGGGGTGGGGACCGACCCGGACCGCCCGACCGGCGTGTACTTCAAGGACACCGGCCCGGCGGGCACCGGCACGTACTACTACCGCAGGGGCTCGGCGGCCACCCGCATGGGACCGGACCTCGCGACGCAGTGCGAGAAGGCCAGGGTGGTCCACCTCAGCGGCATCACGGCTGCCCTGTCGGACAGTTGCGCGGAACTGGTCACGGAGATCGTCGTACGCCGGGCCGTCCCCGGCGCGACCGTCTCCTTCGACGTGAACCACCGCCCCGCCCTGTGGAGTCACCGGGACCCGGCGACCGCCCTGCTGGCACCGGCCCGCCACGCCGACATCGTCTTCGTCGGCCGGGACGAGGCGGAGGCACTGTGGGGCACCGCGAAACCGGAGGAGATCCGGGACCTGCTGGCCCCCGCCCCGGTCGTCGTCGTGAAGGACGCGGAACACGGTGCCACGGCGTACACCGCCGACGGCGAGGAGCTGTTCGTCCCCACGCCCGACTCGCGGATCGTCGAACGCGTGGGCGCGGGCGACGCCTTCGCGGCCGGATTCCTCGCGGCGCACCTCGAAGGGCGACGTACGCGGGACGCGCTGCGCCTGGGCCATGTGATGGCCGCCGCGGCCCTGGCGACCGGCGGCGACGTGCCCACGGCACCCGACCGGGCCGGAATCGACCGCCTGCTGACCCTCGACGACGAGGAGTGGGCGGCCCTGCGCCTGGGTTAGCCGGCGGGCAGGGTCGGCTGGATGCGGCGCAGGAACGTCGCGTTGTCCGGGGTCTCGCGCATGCGCTGGATCAGGGTCTCCAGGTTGCCCTGCCCGTCGCCGTTCTGCAGGGCCCGGCGCAGTCCGCGTACGGCGGTCGACTCCGCCGGGGTCAGCAGGAGTTCCTCGCGGCGGGTGCCCGAGGGGTTGACGGCCACGGCCGGGAACACACGGCGGGAGGCGAGTTCGCGGTCCAGCCGCAGCTCCATGTTGCCGGTGCTCTTCAGCTCCTCGAAGTAGAAGTCGTCGGCACGGGAGCCGGTCTCCACCAGCGCGGTGGCGAGGATGGTGAGCGAACCGGCCTCCTCGGTGAGCCGGGCGGCGCCGAAGAACCGCTTCGGCCCGATCAGCGCGCCGGCGTCGACACCGCCGCTGAGGGTGCGGCCGTTGCCGGTGGCCGCGTTGTTGTGGGCCCGGCACAGCCGGGTCAGGGAGTCGAGCAGGATCACGACGTCCTCGCCGGCCTCGACGAGCCGCTTGGCCCGCTCGATCACCAGCTCGGCGAGCGCGATGTGCTGCTTGGGCGAGCGGTCGAAGGTCGAGGCGTACACCTCGCCGCGCACGGAGCGCCGCATGTCGGTGACCTCCTCGGGCCGCTCGTCGAGCAGCACCACCATGAGGTGGCATTCGGGGTGGTTGCCGGCGACCGCTGCCGCGATCTGCTGGAGCATGACGGTCTTGCCGGTCTTCGGCGGGGCCACGATCAGCCCGCGCTGACCCTTGCCGACGGGGGCGATCAGGTCGGCGACCCGGCCGGTCAGTCCGGACGCCGGGTGCTCGAGCCGGATCCGCTCCTGCGGGAAGAGCGGGGTGAGGTCGTGGAAGCGGGGACGCTTCGCGTCGGACAGGTGCCCGTTGACCCGGGCGACCTCGGTGAGAGCGCGCTGGGTCCCGCGCACCCCGTCGACGACGTCGCCCTTGCGCAGGCCGAACCGACGGATCAGCGCGGGGGAGACCTGGAGGTCGGAGGGGGTGGGCAGCAGGTCCGGGCCGCGGAGGTGACCCTTCCCGTTCGCGTCGATGTCGAGCACGCCGGTGACGGCCCGGACCGGGATCTGCTGCTGAGTCTGGGGGGTTTCGAGTGTGGTGGTCATGGTGGTCGGTCCTCTCAGGGACGGAAGGCATGGGACATGCGGAAGGAAGGGGGGAAGCCGCGACTTCGGGAAGGCGGACAGAGCGCCTTCGGGCGGCGAGAGACACCTCAAGAGGTGGTGAGGAGAAGCCGGTCCATCGACCGGCGTAGGAAGGAGAACTGGCACCGGCGCCCTGACGGGGCGTACACAAGTGCTAGCAGGACCGTACCACGGCGGTTCAGCGTGTGGCGAGAAGTCCGTACAGCAGCGGGATCCGCGGCTCGGGCAGGCGCCACCAGCCGGACGCCGTGCGCGTCATCCGCGACCAGCGGGGCCAGGGCAGCTCGTCACTCTCGCGAAGCCGCCGGACGCTCAGTCCTGCCCCCGTCAACGCGCCCAGGACCTCGCCTATTCCGTGCATCCACTCGAAACTCTCCGTGGCGCCCTCGACGGCCGGACCGTCGGTGTAGGTGTGGGTCGCGTCCCGGCGTACGGGACCGTCCCCGCCGAGGTAGTCGTGGCGCAGCAGCAGCTCCGGCCCCTCTCCCGGAGCGGGCTTCGGGCCCAGGGAGTTGAGGAGGGGATGGAACTCGACGATGTACAACAGCCCGCCGGGACGCAGGAGTTCGGCGACCACTCCGGCCCAGCGCTCCAGATCGGGCAGATAGCAGAGCGCGCCCTTGCCGGTGTAGACGACGTCGAACCGCCGTCCTTCCAGTGCCTCCACAGCGTCGTACACATTGGCCCGCACGTACTCGACCTCGACGCCCGCATTCGCCGCGATGTCCCGTGCGGCCGCCACCGACGCCGCCGAGAAGTCGAGGCCCACCGCCCGGGCGCCGCGGCGGGCCAGGGCGAGGGTCTCGGTGCCGAGATGGCACTGGAGGTGGAGCACGTCCCGGCCGGCGAGGTCGCCGAGGTCCTCCCACTCGAAGGCGGCGAACCAGCGCTCGGGATCGAGGTCCTGGTCGAGGCCGTAGAACCGGCTGGCGAGGTGGACGGGGGTGCGGGCGTCCCAGTTGGCCTGGTTGGCGCGCATCAGCCGTACGTGCTCGTCGGACGTCATGAGCCCATCCAACCGCGAAGCGGGGGCGATCAGGGGCCGGATGTCCGACGCCACGATTCTTTTTCGGCGCGCGGTGTCGATTCGCCTCGGTCCCGTTCGTCGGTGGGGTGTAGGAAGCTCATGAGGACCGGGAGGAACCATGAAGTACATGCTGCTCGTCTGCGGCGACGACACCAACGACGCCTCGGACATGGCCCCCGTCGAACCCTGGGTCGACGAGCTCGGCGACCGCGGCGTACGGCTGCACGGGCACCGGCTCGCCGCGCCCGCCGACGCGGTCACCGTGCGGGTGCGCGGCGGTGAGGTGCTGCGCTCCGACGGGCCGTTCGCGGAGACCAAGGAGTACGTCGCGGGGTTCGACATCCTGGAGTGCGACAGCCTGGAGGAGGCGGTCGAGGCCGCCGCCAAGCACCCCGTCGCCACCGTCGGAGCCATGGAAGTGCGCCCGTTCTGGGAGGACGAGGACGCCGAGGGCGAGATCCGGCGCCTGGACGCCGAACTGACGGACGCGGCTCGCGCCGGGGACGTCGAGCGCACCCTCGCCTGCTACGCGCCGGACGCGGAGGTCGTGGCGGACGGCCGGGCGGTGCGGGGCGCCGAGGCGCTCCGCAAGGAACGGTCGGAGACCGGGCCGGTCACCCGGGAGGTCCTGGAGTCCCGGATCCACGTCGACGAGAGCATCGCCTTCGGACACGCCCTCGTCCGCAGCGACGGTCGGCTCCAGCGGGTCACCACCGGCTACCGCAACGTCGGCCCGCGCTGGGTGATCGTCCACGAGCACGTCACGGAGGCCACGTCATGAAGTACGTCCTGCTGATCTGCACTCCCGTCGGCGGCGAGGAGCTCAGCCCCGCCGAGATCGCCGAGGACCCCCGCTTCACCTCGTACATCGACGAGGTCCGCAGCCGGGACCTCGTCAAGGGCGGAGCCCGGCTGCGCCCGGCCTCGGACGCCACCACCGTGCGTGTGCAGGGCGACGAGGTCCTGCTCACCGACGGGCCGTTCATCGAGTCCAAGGAGTACATCGCCGGTATCGACATCATCGAGGTCGCCGATCTCGACGAGGCGATCTCCCTCGCCTCCCGGCATCCGGCGGCGCTCGCGGGCGGCTCGGTCGAAGTGCGGCCCGTGTGGGAGTGACACCGGAAGACGCTGTCGCCGCCGCCTTCCGGGAGGAGTGGGGCCAGGTCGTCGCCACCCTGATCCGGGTGACCGGCGACTGGGACCTCGCCGAGGAGTGTGCGCAGGACGCCTTCGCCCAAGCCCTCGACCGGTGGCGGCGCGACGGCGTCCCGCGCCGCCCCGGCGCCTGGCTCACCACGACCGCCCGCCACCGGGCCATGGACGTGCTGCGCCGGGAGGCCGTCGGAGCACGGAAACTGCAGGAGGCGGCGATGCTCACGGCCCCCGAGGAGCCGTACGACGACAGCGGGGTCCAGGACGACCGACTGCGGCTGATCTTCACCTGCTGCCATCCCGCGCTGCACATCGAGGCCCGGGTCGCCCTGACCCTGCGCACCCTCGCGGGGCTGACCACACCGGAGATCGCCCGCGCCTTCCTCGTCCCCGAGCCGACCATGGCGCAGCGCCTGGTGCGCGCCAAGAAGAAGATCCGCAACGCCGGCATCCCCTACCGCGTCCCGCCCGCCCACCTGCTGCCCGAGCGCACCACGGGGGTGCTCGGCGTGCTGTACCTCCTCTTCAACGAGGGGTACACGGCCACCTCGGGCGCCGATCTCGTACGGCGGAACCTGTGCGCGGAGGCGATCCGGCTGGCCCGGGTGCTGGCCCGGCTGATGCCCGACGAGCCCGAGGCCCTCGGCCTGCTCGCGCTCCTCCTCCTGCACGACGCCCGCCGGGACACGCGCGTGGACGCGGGCGGCGAACTGGTCACCCTGGAGGACCAGGACCGCACCGCGTGGGACCACGCCGAGGTCCAGGAAGGTGCCGCGCTGCTGGAGACCGCGCTGCGCCGGGGCCGCCCCGGGCCGTACCAGATCCAGGCCGCCATCGCCGCCTGCCACACCACGGCGGCCACCGCCGAGGACACCGACTGGGCCGACATCGCCGGCCTGTACGGGGAGCTGGAGCGCTTCGTGCCCTCGGCCGTGGTCCGCCTCAACCGTGCGGTGGCCGTCGGCATGGCGGAGGGCCCCGATGCGGGACTGACCCTGGTCGCGGAACTGGAGCAGGAGGGCGAGCTGAGCGGCTACCACCTGCTCCCGGCGACCCGCGCCGACCTGCTGCGCCGCAGCGGCCGTACGACGGAGGCGGCCGAGGCGTACGCGCGGGCGCTGGAGCTGGTGGAGAACGAGGCGGAGCGGAACTTCCTGGAAAGGCGTCTCGCGGAGTGTCGACCGGCGTAGGAGCCGTTCGTCGGTGGGGTGAAGGCAACCCCGAGCCACCGGAGGTCCCCATGACCGCCACCGACATGTCCGCCACCGACACCCGCCGCTGGTACGCCCTGTGTCTGCTCTGTGTCGCCGGGTTCATGGTGATCCTGGACGCGCAGATCGTCGTGCTCGCCCTGCCGTCGATCGCCACCGGCCTCGGCGTCTCCGCCGGCGGCGCCCAGTGGGTGATGAGCGCCTACCTGCTGAGCTTCGGCGGACTGCTGCTGCTCGGTGGCCGGACGGCCGACCTGCTGGGGCGCCGCCGGGTCTTCATGACCGGCACCCTGCTGTTCGGCCTGTCCTCGCTGCTGTGCGGATGCGCCGGTACGGCGGCCGTGCTGATCGCCGCCCGTGCCGTCCAGGGCGTGTCGGCCGCCGTCATGGCGCCCACCGCGCTGTCGATCCTGCTGAACACCTTCGAGGACGGCCCCGAGCGCAACAAGGCCCTCGCCCTCTGGTCCGGCAGCGGCGGCTTCGGCGCGACCGCGGCGCTGCTGATCGGCGGTCCGCTCACCGAGGCGTTCGGCTGGCGGTGGGTCTTCTTCCTCAATGTGCCGGTCGCGCTGCTGCTGCTCGTCCTGAGCCCGCTGCTGCTGCGCGAGAGCCGTACCGAGGCCCGCACCCGGCCCTTCGACCCGCTGGGCGCCCTCACGGCCACCGGAGCGCTGGTCGCCTGCGTCTACGCCGTGGTCGAGGCGCCCCACGCCGGCTGGCTGTCGGCGCGGACGACCGGCCTGCTGGCTCTCGCCGCCGTCCTGGCCCTCGCCTTCGTGCGCACCGAGTCGCGGGTGGCGGCCCCGCTCGTCCCGCTGCGGCTGCTGCGCTCCCGCACGGTGAGCGGCGCCAACCTGGTCGTCCTCCTGCTGGGCGCCGCCTGCTTCGGCATGTCGTACACCCTGTCCCAGTACGGCCAGGAGGTCCTCGGCTGGTCACCGCTGCGCTTCGGACTCGCCAACGTGGTGATGCCCCTGGGCGCGGTCGTCGGTTCGTACGCCGGTCAGGCCCTGGTCGCCCGGCTCGGCACCCGCCGGGTCGCGCTCGGCGGACTGGCGCTGACCGGTACGGCGGCCCTGCTCCTGACCGGCGTACCGGTGGACGGCGCCTTCGCCCGCGACCTGCTCCCCGCGCTGCTGCTGTTCGGCCCGGGCGTGGGTGCCTGCGCGGTGGCCGGCTCCATCGCCGCGCTGACCGGTGTGGGGGAGCGCGACTCGGGCGTGGCCTCGGGCATCCAGACGGCGGCCTTCCAGATCGGCGGGGCGTTCGGGGTCGCCGTGGTCACCTCGGCGACCGTCTCGCACACGGTGGGCTCGAACCGCCTGGCAGCACTGACGGAGGGCTACCAGGCGGCTTTCACGGCCTGCGCAGTCCTTGCGGCGGCTGGACTGACCTGTGCCTGGGCGTTGCCGGGCGCGGTGTCCCGCTCAGGGGCGCGGGGAACCGCGCGACCAGCTCCCACCGGCCCGCGGACGACCTCATGCGTCGGACGCGTCAGTGATCGCGTGGTTCAGGCGGCGGCCTCCCGCGCCTCCGCCTCCTTCGCGATCTCCTCGAACCGTGCCCCCATCGCCGCCGCCAGCGCCTGCGCCCCCGACAGCGGACGGACCATCACCGTCAGCCGGTCGATCAGCCCGTCCTCGTCGAGGTGGATGAAGTCGCAGCCCTCCAGGGCCCGTTCGCCGACCCGGGTCGAGAACACCAGCGCGTGGTCGCGGCCGTCCGCACCGCTCAGCTCGCTCACGTAGTGGAAGTCCTCGAAGACCTTCACCACCGCGCCCAGGATCGCCGCGGTGATGGCCTTGCCCTCGTACGGCTTGAACACCACCGGACTCGTGAAGACCACGTCCTCGGCCAGCAGCGCCTCGACGGCGCCGAGGTCCCCCGCCTCCACCGCTTCTCGGAACGCGCGCATCGAGCCTCCATAGTCAATTTGTTGAGTAGGTGTGGAGTAGATTAATCACCGGCTGCTAGCGTGTCCACATGTCGCTCAAGTACGCCGTCCTGGCGGCCCTGCTGGAGGGCGAGGCATCGGGCTACGAACTGTCGAAGGTCTTCGACGTCTCCCTGGCGAACTTCTGGCCCGCGACCCCGCAGCAGCTCTACCGGGAGCTGGAGCGTCTGGCGCAGGACGGGCTGATCGAGGCGCGGGTGGTCCAGCAGGAACGCAGGCCCAACAAGCGGCTGTTCACGCTCACCGAGACCGGCCGCCGCGAGCTGGGCGCCTTCGCCGCGGAGCCGCCCCGCAGGCCGGCCGCCCTGCGTGACGAGTTCCTGATCAAGGTCCAGGCCATGGACGGCACCGACCCCGAGGCCACCAGGGAACTGTTCGAGGAGCGGCTGTCCTGGGCCCGCGGGAAGCTCGCCCGCTACGAGCGCGTCCGGGACCGGCTCCTGGACGGCCGCACCGAGGACGAGTACCTGCGGGACGCCGAGCGCATCGGCCCCTATCTCACCCTGCTGGGCGGCATCGCCCTGGAGACCGAGACCGCCCGCTGGTGTGAACGCGCCCTCGTGCTCCTCAAGCGGCGCGCCCAGCACATCTGACTCGCCTAAGCTGTCGCGGATGTTCAGCCCAGAAGGCCCGAGCCTCCGTGAACTCGCCGTCCAGGCGCTGTCGTCCGTCGAGCGCGGCTACGACCTGCTCGCCCCCAAGTTCGACCACACGCCCTTCCGTACGCCGGACTCCGTCCTGGACGCCGTCGCGTCCGCGCTGCGCCGCATGGGCCCCTTCGACGCCGGACTCGACCTGTGCTGCGGCACCGGCGCGGGAGTCGGTGTGCTGACCCGGGTCTGCGGGGAGAGTGTCACCGGTGTCGACTTCAGCGCCGGGATGCTCGACGTGGCCCGGCGGCGGATCAGGTCGCGGGGGCCGCGTGTGTCCTGGGTGCGGGGTGACGCGCGCGCCCTGCCCTTCGCCGCCGGCTCCTTCGACCTGGTCGTGAGCTTCGGGGCGTTCGGGCACTTCCTGCCGCGCGAGCTGCCCGGTCTCTTCGCCCAGGCCCGCGAGGTACTGCGGCCGGGCGGCTGCTTCGCCTTCCCGATCGTCGCCCCGCCCCGCCCCTCGTCCCCGGCGTACTGGATGCTGCTCGGCTTCGACGCCGTGATGCGGGTGCGCAACGCCCTGTGGCGGCCGCCGTTCGTCATGTACTACCGCGACTTCCGGCTCGGGGACGTGCGACGGGAGCTGGAGTGGGCCGGGCTCCAGGTGGAGCTGCACGCCCTGCCCGAGTTCGGCGAGCGGCCGGACGGCAGCCCCCGGGTCCGGATGGTCGTGGCGAGACGGCCCGCCTAGTCGGTCTGGATTTCCAACTTAAGCGTTTGATTTTCCAACTCACCACGTTATGGTGAGGCGCGTGACCACATCCACCGAGCACGAGAGCCAGATCGACCCCGAGTGGCGGTCCTGGGAAGGAGCGCACGGCGGCCATGTCGCCGCCGTCGCCCTGGCGGCCGTCCGCGCCCGGTTCGCCGGGGGAGCCCGGCCGGTCCGCACCCTGACCACGCACTTCCTGGCCCCGGTCGGCGCCGGTCCGCTGCACGTCTCGGGCACCGCGCCCGCCTCCGGGAAGCGCACCGCCGCCTGTGTCTTCTCCGGCCACCAGGACGGCCTGCCGGTCGTCGTCGGCTCGGCCCTGTTCGGCTCGGGGCGCCCCGGGACGGCGTACGACGGACAGCCCGCCCCGGACGTACCGGGTCCCGACGACTGCCGGAGCGTCCGACTGCCCGGACATCTGGCGCCCTTCGCCCGGCAGTTGGAGATCCGGCCCGCCACCGCCGACCTGCCGCTGGCCGGCGGCGACCGGGCCGAACTGCTCGCCTGGGTGCGCTTCCTGGACGACCGGCCGCTCGACGCGGGGGCCGTCGTCACCCTCACCGATGTGCTGCCGCCCGCGCTGTACGCCGTCTGGAAGGCCCCGCGCCCCGTGCCGAGCGCGGAGCTCACCGTCCACTTCACCGACGCCCTCGACGAGAGCGAAGCTCTCCCCGAGGGCTGGACCCTGGTCCGGATCCGCACCGATCACGCGGGCGCCGGGTGGGCCGTCGACGACAGCGCCGTCTGGTCGGCGGACGGCCGGCTGCTGGCCCTCGGGCGTCAGTCCCGCGTGGTGCGCGGCGCGCTTCCGTAGCCTCGCCGACCGCGGCCCGCCGTCACAGCGCGCTGTACAGCGCGTCGACCAGGGCCGTCTTCCGCGGGTCGTTGGCGATGTGGGGGCCCATCCGGTTCATCACGTATCCCAGGGAGACCCCGGCCTCCGGATCGGCGAGACCGCACGAGCCGCCGAACCCGTCGTGGCCGAAGGCCCGCGGATTGGGCCCGTACGAGCCTTCCGGCCCGCTGAGCCACAGGCCGAGCCCGAGTTCCGTGTCGTTCCCGAGGCCGACGCCCAGCACCAGGTCACGGCAGCTGCCCTGCCCCTCGCGCACCCGCTCGGCCGCCTCCGGGGACAGGACGCGGTGACCGCCGTAGGAGCCCCGGCCCGCGAAGATGCCGTAGAGCGCGGCGACGGCCCGGGCGGTGCCGTGGCCGTTGGCGGCGGGGATCTCGGCGGCCCGCCACTCGGGGGTGTTCGCCTCCGCGGCTCCCGCCACCGGGTTGGTCAGCGCGGCGAGGGCGGCCGGCGTCAACTGGGCGAAGATCGCCGCCTGTTCGCTGGTCGACACCACCGGCGGATGCACCAGCTCGGCGGCCCGCCCGGCCTCCTTCTCCGGCAGGCCGATCGTGAAGTCGATGCCGAGCGGCCCCGTCACCTCCCGCTCCAGGAAGGCGCCCGGCCGCAGCCCCGAGACCCGCCGGACGACCTCCCCGACCAGGAAGCCGTACGTGAAGGCGTGGTACCCGGACACCGTGCCCGGCTCCCACCAGGGCTCCGTCGCCGCGAGCCGCTCCGTCGTCAGCTCCCAGTCGCAGAGCTCGGCGAGGGAGTGCGGCTCCCGCAGCCCGGACAGTCCGGCCCGGTGCGACAGCAGGTGCCGTACGAGCACCTTCTCCTTGCCCGCCGCCGCGAACTCAGGCCAGTACACGGCCACCGGGACGTCGAGGTCGAGCAGGCCCCGGTCGGCGAGGATGTGGGCGCACAGGGCGGTCGGGCCCTTGGTCGTCGACCACACGTTGACCAGCGTGTCCCGCTCCCAGGGGCGGGTGCGGGCCGCGTCGGCCCAGCCGCCCCACAGGTCCACCACCGTCTCGCCGCCGACCGAGACGCTCACCGCGGCACCCAGCTCGGCCCGGTCCCGGAAGTTCTCCTCGAACGCCGTCCGCACCGCGGTGAACCGCTCGTCGCAGTGGCCGTGGACAACTGGCTGATGCTCGGACATGGGCCCTCCGTCGTCGCCGGACGTCCGGGCCGCGCCGTCGCGACCCGGATCCGCCGAACATACCGACTGGTCGGACCGGGGGGAAGGTGTCAGGCGGCACTCACGCGTAGGCGCGCAGCCAGCGCAGCTTCGCCGCCTCCTGGTAGGGGCCGCCGCCCTCGTGGTCGTTGAAGTCGTAGACCTCGATCGCCTTGTCCTCGTGGCCCCAGGCGTTGAAGGCCGCGAAGACCGTGGAGGGCGGGCAGGTCTGGTCCTCCAGGGCCGCCGAGAACAGCGCGGGGGTGCGGGCGCGGCTCGCGAAATGCACGCCGTCGAAGTAGGCGAGGGTGCCGAGGACGTCCTCGAAGCGGCCGCGGTGCGTCTTGAGGTAGAGGCCGATCTCCCGGTACGGGTGCCGGTCCGTCAGGGTCGCCGCGCGCGGGAAGTCGCACAGGAACGGCACGTCCGGCGCGACCGCCGCCAGGTCCGGCACCAGGCCGCCGACCGCGATCGAGATGCCCCCGCCCTGGCTGCCGCCGAGCACGACCGTGCGCGCCGGATCGGTCAGCGGGTGCGAGCGGGCCGCCTCCACCGCGCGCACCGCGTCCGTGAACACCCGCCGGTAGTAGTAGTTATCGGGAGCGTCGATGCCCCGGGTCATGAAACCGGGGTACGCCGGCGCCCCGCCCTGCGGGTCAGCGGTGCCGCCGCCACCGCCCCAGGCGCTGCCCTGGCCCCGGGTGTCCATCACGAAGTGGGCCCGGCCCGACGACGCCCACAGCAGATGCTCGTGCGGCAGACCGCGCCCGCCGCCGTACCCGATGAACTCCACGACCACCGGCACCGGCGCGGAGACCTCGGCCGGGATCGTGAACCAGCCCTTGACCGGCTGGCCGCCGAACCCGGCGAACGTCACGTCGTACACCTTCACCGTGGACAGGCCGGTGTCGACGAGCTCGAAGCGGGCGTCCAGGTCGTGCTCGCGGGCCTCCTGAAGGGTCTTGGACCAGAACGCGTCGAAGTCCTCGGGCGCGGTGGACTCGCTGCGGTACTCGCGCAGTTCGTCGAGGGGGAGGTCGAACAGGGCCATGCAGGACCGCCTTTGCGAAGGGACAGTGCGGGATGATCACACCGTACGTGCGTGGTCGGACGAATCGCCAGGCCTTTGCGTGGCCCGCTGACTACGATGCGGCCATGTCGACAGCCGTGGATCTGCTGGTCAAGGACGCCGGACTGCTGGTCGTGGACGGCGAGCGGGAGCTCGCGGGCGGCTGGCTGGCAATCGAGAGTGGTCGGGTCACCGCCGTGGGTACGACCGGCACCGAACCCGAGGCCCGGACGACCGTCTCGGCCGGCGGACGCCTGGTCACCCCGGGCCTGGTCAACACGCACCACCACATCTACCAGAACCTCACCCGCTCCTACGCCCCCGCCGTGAACGGCTCCCTCTTCGACTGGCTCACCACCCTCTACCCGCTGTGGGCCGCGCTCGACGAGGAGGCCGCCTACGTCTCGGCCTACGTGGGCATGGCCGAGCTGCTGATGGGCGGCTGCACCACGTCCTCGGACCACCTCTACGTCCATCCGCGACCGCGGCTCGTCGACGCGGAGATCCGGGCGGCCCGTGACATCGGCTTCCGCTTCCACGCGACCCGCGGTTCGATGACCCGCTCGGTGGAGGACGGCGGGCTGCCGCCCAGGAGCGTCACCCAGACCGACGAGGAGGTCCTCGCGGACAGCGAGCGCGTGATCCAGGCGCACCACGACCCCTCGCCCGGCGCGCTGATCCGGGTCGCCCTCGCGCCCTGCTCGCCGTTCTCCGTGACCAAGGAGCTGATGACGGCGACCGCGGAACTCGCCGAGCGGTACGACGTACGGCTGCACACCCACCTCGCCGAGGACCGTGACGAGGACACCTACTGCCTGGAGACCTACGGCTGCCGGCCCGTGGAGTACTTCGAGCAGACCGGCTGGATGAGCGACCGCACCTGGGTCGCGCACTGCATCTACCCGAACGACGCGGAGCTCGGCCGGCTGGCCGCCGCGGGCGTCGGGGTGGCGCACTGTCCCAGCTCGAACATGCTGATCGGCGGCGGGACCGCGCGCGTGCGGGAGATGCGCGAGCTGGGCATGCCGGTCGGCATCGGCTGCGACGGCTCCGCCTCCACGGACCACGCCTCGCTCTGGATGGAGACCCGGGCCGCGCTGCTCCTGGGCCGCTACCGGGGCGGACCGGGCGCGATGACCGCGCGCGACGCCCTCGACCTCGCCACCAGGGGCTCGGCCCGCTGCCTCGGCCGCGCGGACGAGATCGGCCACCTGCGCCCCGGCGCCTGCGCCGACCTCGTCGTCTGGGACCTGCACGAGGTGGCCCTGGCGGGCGCCCTGACCGACCCGGTGGAGGCCTGGCTCCGCTGCGGCCCGGCCCGCGCGTGGACGACGGTGGTGGGCGGACGGGTGCTGGTCGACGCCGGCGAGCCGCGGCTGCCTGGACTGACGGATGCGCTGCGGACGCATGGGGGGATTGCGCGGCGGATGCAGATGGGGGCGTAAGGGGGCGGGCGGACGCAGGGCGGGGGAGCGATCGAACGCGGCCGATGCCACAGAGCCGCCGTCCTGGGCGATCGGCGGGAGCCACCCGGCGCAGGCCGCGACACCGCGGGCGGTGGCCTCAGCCGCCCGGGTCCCTCAAGGGACGTGGCGCGGGGCGAGGTGGCGGCGCGTGTCTCCGGAGGGCGGGGTCAGGCTCGGCGGCGGGTCCACTGGGGTTCGGTGAGGGCCCACTCGCGTTCCCACTCGGTGAGCCGGTGGCGGTTGGCGGCGGCTCGGACGAGGGAGTGGCCGAGCAGGATCACCGCGATCGCCCCACCCGCTCCGCAGGCACCCATCGTCAGGGTGTGCTGCCAGACCGCGGTCTCGTCGGGCGGCGGGGCCACGCTCCGCCCCAGGGAGTCGAACCACACGTCGACCTTCTCGCCCTGGTCGGTCCCGGCCGGGACCCGCGCCGTGGCCGTCTTCGCGACACCGGCCTCCGTCCAGCGCACGGTCACGCGGTACGAACGCTCCCGCCCGCCCTGGACGGTGGGCGGAGTGTCCGGCACCCTGCCGGTCACCTCCGCGCGCACCCGATGCCGCTCGGCACGCTGCTCGGCCGCGACCGCACGCGCGTCGTCATGCGCCCACCAGCCCACGGCCGCGCCCGCCAGCGGGGCCACCAGCAACAACAACAGAGCGACGGCCAGTACCGTCCACGCCTCGACGACGTCCGACCGGCGCCTGAGCGGATTGCGCCGCCAGCGCCAGCCGCGCACCCGGGTTCGCATGTCGACCTCCGCACCACGCACGTCTGCGAGTGGTCACAAAGATGTAGTACCCCTCAACCCGCGTCGTTCACTTGTGGGGGAGCGCACATGCACACGGAGTGCACACCCGCACCCCCGTCAGCCGAAACGCTCGATCCGGATACGGTCCACCGGCTGCCCCGCGGCCACCAGAAGCCGCGAGGCGTGTTCGGCGAACGCGTTGGATCCACACACATAGGCCTCCCATCCATCATCAGGCTGTTCGGCCAGGAGTGGCGCCACATGTGCGGCCGACATCCGTCCCACCGGCACCCCCTCCGGTGCGTTCCGCGTGAACACAGGCGTGGTCTCGGCGCCCAACTCGCGCGCGTAGATCAGCTCCTGCGGCCCGCGCGCCGACACCAGCATCCGCAGCGGCACGGACAGCCCGCGCGCCCGGTGGTGCCGCACCATCGACATCAGCGGTACGACCCCGGACCCGGCCCCGATCAGCAGCGCGGGCCGGTCCCCGGGCCAGGCGAAGAAGCCGCTCAGCGGCCCGCGCACCTCGATCCGGTCACCGGGCACCGCCTCCGTGTGGAACCAGCCGGACACCTCACCGCCCTCCACGTGGTCCAGGGTCAGCTCGATGTGCCCGGAGTCCTCGGGCGGGGACGCGATCGAGTAGTGCCGCTGAGCCGTGTAGCCGTCCTGGGCGGTCAGCCGCAGCATCAGATGCTGGCCGGGCAGATGCCCCTGCCAGTCGGGCACCGCGAAGCGGAACGTGGACGCGTACGGCGTCTCCCGGCGGATCTCGGTGAGTGTGGCGGTCTGCCACACCGAGGCGGCCCGGTTGCTGACGGCGATCCGCCCGGGCACGGCGAACCGCGTGCCGGGGGTGGGGGCGGCCGGGGAAAGCGTCTCAGTCACCGGCGTACCTCTGCTCCTCCCACGGGTTGCCCCGCGCGTGATAGCCGTTCTGCTCCCAGAAACCCGGTTCGTCGTGGTCGAGCAGCGTCAGGCCGGCGACCCACTTGGCGCTCTTCCAGAAGTACAGGTGCGGCACCAACAGCCGCGCCGGGCCCCCGTGTTCGGCGGGCAGCGGCTTGCCGTCGTACTCCCAGACGATCCAGGCCTTCCCGCCGGTCAGATCCGCGAGCGGCAGGTTCGTGGTGTAACCGGTGTGCGCATGGGCGACGGCATGGGTGGCCGACTCATGGGGCCGCACCACGGCCAGGAACGCGTCCAGCGAGACGCCCGCGAACCGCACCCCGAACTTCGACCAGCTCGTCACACAGTGGATGTCACCCTCGTAGGCCGACGACGGCAACGCGTGCGCCTCGTCCCAGTCCCAGGTGCGCGGTTCCTCGACCAGCCCGTCCACCCGGAACGTCCAGTCGGCCGGCGACAGGTCGGGGGTGACCTCGGCGGAGAGCACGGGCCAGTCGTCGCCCGCGTCGTACTGGCCGGGTGGCAGTCCGGGGTTGTGGACGCGGGGGCGTCCGGTGAAGCCTCGGGTGACGTTCATGCATCAACCGTACGCTCTCGTCGCGCGTGCTCCGTCCCAGGTCAGTGCCCCGATCATTGCGGCCGTATGAACACCGTGCGGCTGCGGGAATAGCCGCAGCGCGCCGCTCCTTGGCGCTGGAGTGCCGGGTCGCTGCCCCGGTGACGGTACGAGGAGAGTGAGGAAGCAGATGCCCAAGGCGTACGTCTTCACGCGGTACGGCGGACCGGAGACCGAGGCGTTCGTGGACGTGGACCGGCCGAGCCCCGGACCCGGTGAGCTCCTGGTCGCCGTACGGGCGGCGGGCGTGAACCCCGTCGACTGGAAGATCCGCTCCGGTTACCGGCGGCCCGGCGACAGCGGCGACCGCGTCTTCCCCTCCGTGCTCGGCAGCGAGGTCTCCGGTGTCGTGGCGGAGATCGGCGAGGGCGTCGAGGGGTTCGCGGTCGGGGACGAGGTCTTCGGCAACACGCTCACCGGGGGCTATGCCGAGTACACCCTGGTGCCGGTCGCCATCGCGGCGCACAAGCCGGCCGGGCTCTCCCACGCGGCCGCGGCCACCCTGCCGGTCGCCGCGGCGACCGCGTACGACGGCGTCCGCCAGCTGGATCTCGGCGAGGGGGCGACGCTGCTGGTCACGGGCGCGGGCGGGGGAGTGGGTGCGGCGGCCGTGCAGATCGCGCGCGCCCTCGGCCTGAAGGTCGTCGGTGTCGCGAGCGAGGCCAAGAAGGACTTCGTCGAGTCGCTCGGCGCCGTCCATGTCGCCTCCGGACCCGGCTGGGCCGAGCGGGCGGGGGCGACCGCGCCGGACGGCGTCTACGACCTCGTGGGCGGTGAAGTGCTGGCCGAGGCGGCCGAGTTGCTCACCGACCGCACGAAGCTGATCACCGCCGGGGCGTCGGAGGAGGACGTGCGCCGACTGGGCGGCGCCCGCGTGGCCCGGGCCCGCAACGCGGCCGTACTGGAGGAGGTCGCGCGGCTCGTGGTCGCCGGCGACCTGGACCCGCACATCACCGAAACGTTCCCTCTCGACCGGGCGGCCGACGCGCTGCGCACGGTCGAGCAGGGCCACGCCCGCGGCAAGACGGTGATCGAGGTCGCCCGATGAGCAGCGACACCCCACGCGTGGTGGACAACAGCAGCGTCCCGCACCAGCCCTCCGGGGGCAGCACTCCCCAGGTCTCGGGAGCCACCGACGCGCCGCATGTCGTCGACGTCAGCGAGGCCTCGCGAGCCGGTGACGGCAGCGGTGCCCCGCGGGCGCTCGACGGCGGCGACTCCTCGCGAGCCCTGCGTGGCAGCGATGCCCCGCAGGACTTCGCGGGTGACAGCGCGCCCCAGGCCTCCGTGGCCACCGACGCGCCGCACCAGGTCGACCGAGTCGGAAGCGCTCCGCACCTCGTCGACAGCCCCGGCGCGACCCACGTCCTCGACAACCCTGCCCTCGCCTCCCTCACCGGCCCGCATGCGCACTTCGCCGAGAAGCGGGGGCGGGTGCTGCGGTACCCGGTCGACGTGTCGCCGTGGCTGGCGCTGCCCGACGAGCCCGGTGCCGGCGACTGGGCCGACCTCGCGGCGCTGGCCGGTCCCGGCGCGGAGGTCCCGCTGACGGCGTACGCGGGGCAGGTGCCGGAGGGCTGGGAGATCACCTTCCATGTCGAGGGCGTCCAGCTCGTGGACGACGGCATCGCCGCCGCACCCGACCCGGAGGCGGTCCTCCTGGGCCCCGCCGACGTGCCCGAGATCCTCGACCTGATCGCCCGCACCCAGCCGGGCCCCTTCCTGCCCCGCACCATCGAGATGGGCACCTACCTGGGCATCCGCAGGGAGGGCGCCCTGGTCGCGATGGCGGGCGAGCGGCTGCACCCGCCGGGCTGGACCGAGATCAGCGCGGTCTGCACCGACCCCGCGGTCCGTGGCCAGGGCCTCGCGACCCGGCTGATCCTCGCCGTCGCGCACGGCATACGGGAGCGCGGCGAGACACCGTTCCTGCACACCGGCGCCAGGAACACCAACGCGATCCGGCTCTACGAGTCCCTCGGCTTCCGGCTCCGCCGCAGGACCGCCTTCCTGGCGGCCCGCACACCCGAACGGCTGCCGGAAGCGGTGTCGTAGGGCCCATCAGTCGGACGGGGACCAGGAGTTGTACCGCACGAGATAGCCGGCGAACAGCTCCAGGTCCTCCTGCGACCACTCCGCCAGCCGCTCACCCACGGCGGCCCGGCGGCTCACGGTGACCTGGCCGAGGATGTTCCGGCCCGCGTCGGTCAGATGCAGCACCTGGACCCGGTGGTCTCCCGGGTCCGGGCGCCGCTCGATGAGCCCGGCCCGCTCCAGCGCGGCGACCTGGCGGCTCACGGTGGACTTGTCCAGGGCGTAGTGGGCGGCCAGGTCGGTGGCACGGCAGCCGTCACGCTCCTCCAGGTGCCCGAGGAGGGTGTACGACACCAGCGACAGCTCGGGGTGCAGCCGGCTCGCCGAGGCCCGGGCCCGTCGGGCGAAGACCGTCATCTCGTGCTGGATCGTCTCCACGGCCGCATCCGCTCGCATCGGACCTCCTTCGCAGTACTGGTTGCATAGTACAACTCATCATGCCCTGGGGTAGGGTGGCCGTCCGGCCGCGGGAGGTCCCGGCCGTGCGTCACCGAGGGGGTGAGACCCATCAACGCTGTGTCAGATCGGGTGCTCTCTCCTCGCATCGACGCGGATCACCGCCGTTAGGTGACCGCGGGAGCGCCCTTCGGCTCTCGAAAGGCCCTCGGCTTCCATGCCTTCCCCCTCTCCTCGCTTCACCTCCGACGACCTGGTCGTCGCCGCTCTCCGCACGGCCGGCTGTGTCTTCGCGGAGGACGAGGCGCGGCTGATCCTCGCCGCCGCCCGCACCCCGGACGAACTGGCCGCCATGGTGGACCGCCGGGTCGCCGGCCACCCCCTCGAACTCGTCGTCGGCTGGGCGGAGTTCCGCGGTCTGCGCATCTCCGTGGCCCCCGGTGTCTTCGTGCCCCGCAGACGCACCGAGTTCCTCGTCGAACAGGCCCTCGCCCAGGCACCGCACGCCACGGTGGTGCTGGATCTGTGCTGCGGCTCGGGTGCGGTCGGCGCGGCCCTTGCCGCCGCGCTGGGCCCGGTCGAGCTGCACTGCGCCGACATCGACCCGACAGCCGTGGAGTGCGCCCGCCGCAACACGGCCGACGTCGGCGGGCATGTCCACGCCGGTGACCTCTTCGGGGCCCTCCCCGCCGGTCTGCGCGGTCGCGTCGACATCCTGGCGGCCAACGTCCCCTACGTCCCCACCGAGGAGGTCGCCCTCCTCCCCGCCGAGGCCCGCGACCACGAACCCCTGGTCGCTCTGGACGGCGGCACGGACGGCCTGGACCTCCTGCGCCGGGTCGCCTCCGGGGCCCTCGACTGGCTGGCCCCGGACGGCTGCCTCCTCGTCGAGACCAGCGCCCGCCAGGCCCCGGCCGCCGTCGACGCCTTCACCCGGAGCGGCCTGACGCCCCGTCTGACGGTCTCCGAGGAGCTTTACGCCCATGTCGTGATCGGCACCAGGGCGTAGCCGCACACCTGACCGTCAACTCCGGCGGGCGGAGGACGTGAGCCGGTCGGCGAGGGCGCCGACGAGCTCGCGGAGTTCGGCGGGGCGTTCGATGACGAACGGCCGGTCGAGTGCGGCGAGCACCGGAGGCAGCCAGTCGAGCCGCTCCGCCCGCAGCTCGACGCGAATCCAGTGCCCCGCGGTCGGATCCTCGCCGGCCGTGGGCTCGTGCTCCTCCAGGGTCGCGACACTGGCCGGAAGGTGTGCGCGGATCTGCTCGACCGTGCCGTCGATGCGCAGGGTCACCTCGTGCCGGTACGCGGCCGCGGCGAACCCTGACACCACGCGCTGTGCCGGATCGGGCCCGGTCGGCAGGTCGAATGAGCCGGGCAGGGTCCGCGCGTCTTCGATGCGGTCGAGGCGGAAGGTCCGGTCCTCGTCGACCAGGGGGTCCTTGCCCGTGACGTACCAGCGGCCCCCGTGGGCGACGATCCCGTACGCGTGCAGCGTGCGGTCGCTGCGCCGTCCGTCACGGTCGGTGTAGCGGATCGAGACCGGCCGGCGGTGGCGCACCGCGTCGGCGACGGTGAGCAGGACCCCGGCGTCCGGGTGGTCCGTCTCGCCGGGCTGATCCGTGAAGGCGAGAGCGTCCAGGAGGGCGTCGAGCCGGTCGGCGATGTGCCGGGGCAGCACCCGCCGGATCTTCGCCGACGCCGTCTCGTTCGCCGTGCGCTCGGCCGTCGTCAGCTCTGCCCGGCGGCCCGCGACCAGGCCGAGCAGCACCGCCAGCGCCTCGTCGTCGCTCAGCATGAGCGGAGGCACGCGGTACCCGGGCCCCAGCCGGTAGCCGCCGTAGCGACCGCGCACCGACTCCACGGGCACGTCGAGCTCGATCAGCTGGTCCACGTACCGGCGCACGGTACGCCCCTCGACGCCGAGCCGGTCGGCGAGTTCGGCCACCGTCCGGGTGCCGCCCGACTGCAACAGCTCCAGGAGCGTCAGCACGCGGCCGGTGGGTCGGGACATGGTCGCAGCCTAATGCGGATACCGGACCGATTCTGTCCACTATCTCTCCTAGCCTGCGACCTGCACGCCTCAGCACAGCCAAGGAGATTCCCATGGACTTCGTCTCGATCCGCATCATCACCGGCGACGTCGCACGCCTGGTCGACTTCTACGAGCGAGCCACCGGGGCGCGGGCGACGTGGGCCACCGAGGACTTCGCCGAGCTCAGGACCGCGGGCGCCACCCTCGCGATCGCCGGCACCCGCACCGTCCCGCTGTTCGCCCCGGACTCCGCCCGCCCGGCGGACAACCACAGCGTGATCACCGAGTTCCTCGTCGACGACGTGGACCGTGTGCACCGGAACCTGACCGGCTTCGTCACCGACTTCGTGGCCGGGCCCACCACCATGCCCTGGGGCAACCGGTCCCTGCTGTTCCGCGACCCCGACGGCAACCTCGTCAACTTCTTCACCCCCGTCACCGCCGCGGCCGTCGAGAAGTTCGCACCCCGGCACCAGGCACAGCCGCTCACGCGGGAGCCCTGAGAACGCCGGCCTCAGACCTCTGGTGTGCGCACCCGCGCGATCAGCAGGGCCACGTCGTCGGAGTTGTCCGGCTGGTGCAGGGTGCGCAGCAGGAGGTCGCAGACCTCCTCCAGGGGGCGGTCGGGGCAGTCGAGGAGGTCGAGGAGGGCATCCAGGCGCTCGTCGAGGGGATGCTGCCGGGTCTCGACCAGGCCGTCCGTGTAGAGGACGAGCCGGTCGCCGGGTTCGAGGTCGACGGTGGTCGTGGAGAAGGCGACACCGCCCACCCCCAGCGGCGCCCCCGTGGGCAACTCCAGCAGCTCGGGCGGACGGCCCGCGCGCAGCCGTACCGGAGGCAGATGCCCGGCGTTGGCGATCCAGCACTGCCCGAGCCGCGGATCGTGCACGGCGTACACGCAGGTGGCGATGGAGTGGTCCAGTTCCTCGGTGATCCGGTCGAGGTGTTCGAGGAGTTTGGCCGGGTCGAGGTCGAGGGAGGCCAGGGTGGTGGTGGCGGTGCGCAGCCGGCCCATGGTGGCGGCCGCGGTGATGCCGCTGCCCATCACGTCGCCCACGACCAGCGCGGTCTTTCCGCAGGTCAGCGGGATCACGTCGAACCAGTCGCCGCCGACCTCGGCGGTGGCGCCCGCGGGCTGGTAACGGGAGGCGACCTCCAGGCCGCCGGTCACCGAGGGGTGGCTGGGCAGCAGACTGCGCTGGAGGGTGAGGGCGGTGTTGCGGGCGTCCTGGTACCAGCGGGCGTTGTCGATCTGCACGGCCGCGCGGGCCGCGAGCTCACGGGCCAGCAGCAGGTCGTCCTCGCCGAAGGGCTCCGGGTTGCCGACCCGCTTGAGGTCGAGCGCGCCGAGCACCTCGCCGCGCGCGATCAGCGGTACCGCCAGATAGGAGTGCAGGCCCGCCCGGGCCAGCACCGCGGCCGACTCCGGGGACCGGGCGATGCGGGCGAGGTCGTCCGAGCCGACCTGCGGCACCAGGACCGGGTTCCCGGTGCGCACGCACTCGGTGACCAGGCGCTCGGGGGCGTACCGGGCGACCTGTCCCGGCGGGTCCGCCGCGGGCAGGGCGTCGGGGGTCCCGGCCGCCTCGACGGCCAGCGGGCGCATCACGGCGGGCTCGGCCGGGCGCAGGGTGCTCGGCCGGCCCTGCACCACCGCCTCCAGCAGGTCCACGGCCGCCACATCCGCGAGCTCCGGCACCGCCACGTCGGCCAGCTCCCGGGCGGTCCGGTCCAGGTCCAGCGTGGTGCCGATGCGGGCGGAGGCGTCGGCGACCAGGGCCAGCCTGCGGCGGGCGGTCTCGGCCTCCACGGTCGCCTGGTGCTGTTCGGTGACGTCCAGGACCGAGCTCGCGACGCCGAGGACGGTGCCGTTGGCGTCCTCCAGGCGGTACAGCGACACCGACCAGGCGTGTTCCGTGTCGGGGTCCGCGGGCGGGTGGCCGACCGTGTGCTGGTCGACCAGTGGCCTGCCGGTCCGCATCACCTCGCGGGCGGCCGCCTCGAAGGGCGCCACGTCGAGATGGGGGAGGACCTCGCCGATCTTCCGCCCGACGTGGTCCGCGGCCGGGACGCCGTTCAGCTGCTCCAGGGCCGGGTTCACGGAGACGTATCGCAGTTCGGTGTCCAGCACGGCCAGTCCGATGGGGGACTGGGAGACCATTCGGGTGGACAGGGCCACGTCCCGGTCGAGGCGGCGCACGGTCTCCTGGTCGGCGCACAGCCCCAGCGCGTAGACGTCCCCGCGATCGTCGAGCAGCCGCATGTTGCGGAACTCCACGAGCTTGGTGCTGCCGTCCTTGTGCCGTACGGGGAACGCCCCGGCCCAGCTCTGGCCGGTCTCCATGACGTCGGCGAACAGCTTGACGACCAGGTCGGCGTGCTGTTCGTGGATCATCAGATGGGCGGCGTACTGCCCGAGGGCCTCCTGCGCGGGGTAGCCGAACAGTTCCTCGGCCTGCGGGCTCCAGAGCACGATGCGGCCTTTGGTGTCCAGCACCACCGAGGCCATGCCCAACTCGTCGAGCAGTCCGCTCGGCCGTACTGCCCCGCGCGCGGGCTCCCCGCCCTCGGACGCGGGTATTCCGGCTGCACCCATTGCACGAACCGCCTTAGACCGTCCTCGCGGCACGCCGTACCCCCGTGCCGACTCCCCTTGTTCTACCGCGCTCAACCGTCTCCGTGGCCACGCGGTCGTGTTCTTCCACCATCCCTCAACAAGGGGGCGCGCGTCCGGTGAAGTGCGCCGGGGTGACGAACGCCCTCTCGCTTTCTTCCGGTGCCCTCCCGTTCCTTCGCTTGGTCTGTACATGACCCCTGCCTGGGCGCCAGACTGTCCGCCGCACCACCTCACCCCCCGCCCCAGGAGTCTCAGGAGTCCTCCATGCCCCTGCGCGCCAGACAGCGTTGTCACGCCGTTCTCGCCGCCCTCCTCACCCTCACCGCGACGGCCCTCCTGGCCGCCGCGCCGCCCGCCTCCGCCGCCGACACCTGGACCGAGGTCGGCTCCGACCGCGCCGACCCGCTCACCGAGAGCCAGGGCCTGACCTCGGTCGAGGTCCCGGCCAACTCCGCCAACCGGTACACCGGCATCGGCACCATCCCCTTCGGCGTCTCCACCCGCGGCTGGAACCACGTGGGCGACCCCGACGCCTCCTACGACGGCCACTACGTCGAGCCCTACCAGGCCGACTCCGGCACCGCGAAGATGTACCGCGTGCAGGCGCCGAACGGCACCTGGTCCGAGTACGTCCACACCCTCAGCCCCGGCGAGGCGCTCAACAACTCCTGGGTCGCGATCTCGCCCGACGGACAGTGGATGCTCTCCGGTGAGTGGGGCACCATGACCCGCTTCCTGGTCTTCCCCACGCCCGGCGTCAACGCGAGCACCTCGCCCTCGGCGAACCTCCCGCAGGCGGCCACCGTCACCCTCGACCACGCCGTACGGGACGTACAGGGCTGCGACTTCGTGACCGCCACCCGGCTGCTGTGCTCCTCCGACGACCCGGCCGGCACGCTCTTCGGCTACACCAAGCCGCTCCTCCAGGTCGACCTGTCCGCCGCCCCGACCGGCTCGGCGGACGTCACCGGGCACGTCACGGCACTGCGCCAACTGCCCCTGCGCAGCTCGTGTTCCGGCTCGTTCGAGGCGGAGGGCATCGACTACGACCGCCGCACCGGAACCCTGCGCGTGATCGTCGTCTCACCCGGCTTCTGTGTGCTGACGGACAGCAAGACCTACCGCTTCACCAGGAGTTGAGCCCCTGAACGACGGGTGCCGGCCCTCGCGGAAATGGGGGTCGGCACCGATGGCGGGGCCCAGGGACCGGATGCGACGGTGGAACGACATCCACCGACGAAGGAGCTGTCGCATCCATCCCCGTAAGACCTGTCGCACCCATCCCCGAACGACACAGCACACCCGTCCGTCCGCGCCCCCGGGGGAGGTGACCCGTGGGACACGCTGACACCCTGCTCGCCATGGGCGGCGCCTTCCTCGCCGCGGCCTTCCTCGCCCGTCTCGGCGGCCGTATCGGACTGCCGACCATCCCGCTGTTCATGCTCGCCGGCATCCTGCTCGGCCCGCACACCCCAGGTCTGGTGCTGGTCCAGGACGCCCACGACTTCGAGATGCTCTCCGCGCTCGGCCTGGTGCTGCTGCTGTTCTACCTGGGCCTGGAGTTCCACGTCGACGACCTGCGCACCGGCGGCAGGCGGCTGCTCGCCGCGGGCGGGATCTACCTCCTCGCCAACGTCGGCGCCGGCCTCGGCTTCGGATTCGCGCTCGGCTGGGGCACGCGGGAGGCCCTGGTGCTCGCCGGGGTCCTCGGCATCTCCTCGTCGGCGATCGTCACCAAGATCCTCATCGACCTGGGGCGGATCGGCCGCCCCGAGACCCGGCTGATCCTCGGCGTGATCGTCGTGGAGGACATCTTCCTCGCCCTCTACCTCGCCGCGCTCCAGCCGGTCATCAGCGGCGCGCGCGGACCCGTGGAGATGCTCCTCCAGGCGGGCAAGGCCTTCGGGTTCCTGATCGTGCTCGCCGTCGCCGCCCGCTACGGGACCCGCTGGATCGGCAGGCTGATCCACGTCCGGGACAACGAACTCCTGGTCATCAGCTTCCTCGGCGCGGCCGTCCTGGTCGCGGGGGTCTCCGAGGTGCTCGGCGTCGCCGACGCCATCGGCGCCTTCATGGTCGGTCTGATCCTGGCCGGCACCCCCTCCGGGCCCCGGATCCGCCGCCTGGTGCACCCGCTGCGCGACGCCTTCGCGGCCATCTTCTTCTTCGCCTTCGGACTGTCCATCGACCCCGGTGTCGTCACCACCGTCGCCGGACCGGTCGCCGCCGCGGCGGCCGTGACCGTCGTGATGAACATCGTCGCCGGTCTGCTCGTCGCCCGCCTCTACGGCTACGGCGCCCAGCCCGCCGCCGACATCGCCACCACCCTCGTCGCCCGCGGCGAATTCGCCCTGATTCTCGGCGCGATGGCGGCCGGCGCGGGACTCGACGCACGTCTGGCGCCGTTCATCGCCGGGTATGTCCTTGTCCTGGCCGTTCTCGGCCCCGTGGCCGCGGGGCGGGCCCATCTGCTGGCCCGGGCCCTGGGGTCCCGTCGTCGTGCCCGCACACCCGGGGACGACACGAGCCCGCAGCCGGTCCCCGTGGCGGTGGGGGCGGACGCCGAACGGTAGCGGAGATTCGCCGCGCGAAGGAGGAGTCATGGGCCGGCCCGACGACGAACACCTGGTCGAACTCGCGGCACGGCTGGAGCGGGACGACCCACGGTTCGCCCGCGCGCTGGGCTCGGGCCGTCCCACCCGGCCCCGCGAGTACCGGCGCACCGGAGCCTGGTGCACCCTCGCCGTGGGCGTGGCCCTCCTGGCCTTCGGCATGGCCCTGCCGGAAGGCATCCTCGTGGCGACGGGCCTGGTGCTCACCGGCATCGCGGTCCCGCTGTTCGACCCGCACCGGGACCGCCCGCACCGGTGACCGCGGCCCACGCCCGCCGGAGATGCCCCACGCCCGCCGGTAGTGCTCCGCGAAAGGTGGTGCTTTTCTGAGGGTGTGGCGCGGTTCGCGGGGAACCCGGCGGTCCGGTCATCGTCACGAGAGGAGCGACCACGATGGATCGTGAGCGAACGCACGAGGAGTCCGTCTCCCTGGAGATCAGCGGGTGCAGCGCGGAGGACGCACGGATCGTCTTCGACACGCTGACCACCTGCTTCGAGTCCGACCGGGGTGCCGACGAGGTGCCGCAGCAGCTCCACGAGTCGCGGCCGATGGTGTGGCTGGGGACCTTCGAGGTGACCGAGGCGCGGGACTGCCCGCCGCCCGCGCGGCTGTCGTCCTCCGTGGAGGCCGACGCGCAGGGGGGCTACTGGGCCATCGAGCAGCTTCGGACGACCTTGGACTCGATGTTCACGGTGCGGGATCTCTCCTCCGCCTCGGGGGACCAGGAGCGGGAACTGCATGTGCGACTGGAGAGCCGCTGACTCAGCGGACGCGGTGTTGTCGTGACCGGTCCGGCACCACCACCATCTCCGCCACGTTGACGTTCGGCGGGGCCGCCGTCGCGAAGGGGCGTCCACGTCGGTGCGCATGCGGGACAGGACCGTCCGTGCCTCCGTGTCCCGCATGTCCGCGCCCAGTTCGGTGGTGGTGATGCCCGCCCCCGGCCAGCAGCTGGTCGTCCACCAGGCCGCACCGGGCAGCCCCTCCGAGCACGTGGTTCTCGTCACCCCGTTATGCAACTAGTTGCATAAACGCGTCGCGGTCCTCTACAACAGGAGGACGAGACCGCGACGGAGGGGCCCCATGAGCCGTTACCCGCACCTGCTGACCCCGCTCGACCTGGGCTTCACCACGCTGCCCAACCGCGTCCTGATGGGCTCGATGCACGTCGGCCTGGAGGAGGCCGAGCGCGGCTTCGAGCGCATGGCGGAGTTCTACGCGGCACGCGCGCGGGGCGGAGTGGGCCTGATCGTCACCGGCGGCATCGCACCCAACGACGAGGGGCGGCCCTACGAGGGCGGCGCCAAGCTCACCACGGACGCGGAGGCCGAGCAGCACCGGACCGTCACCGAGGCCGTGCACCGCGAGGGCGGCCGGATCGCCCTGCAGATCCTGCACTTCGGCCGGTACGCCTACCACCAGGACCTCGTCGCCCCGAGCCCCCTCCAGGCGCCGATCAGCCCCTTCCCGCCCCGCGAGCTCTCCGACGCCGACATCGAGCGGACCATCGAGGACTACGCCCGCGCGGCCCGCCTCGCCCGGCAGGCCGGCTACGACGGCGTGGAGATCATGGGCTCCGAGGGCTACCTGATCAACGAGTTCATCGCCGCCCCGACCAACCACCGCACCGACCGCTGGGGAGGGTCGTACGAGAACCGCATGCGCTTCCCGGTCGAGATCGTGCGCCGGGTGCGCGAGGCGGTCGGCGAGGACTTCATCATCGTCTACCGGCTGTCCATGCTGGACCTGGTCCCGGGCGGCTCCACCCTGGACGAGGTGATCACGCTCGCCAAGGCCGTCGAGGCCGCGGGCGCCACGATCATCAACACCGGCATCGGCTGGCACGAGGCCCGCATCCCCACCATCGCCACCTCGGTGCCGCGCGGCGCCTACACCTGGGTGACCAAGCGGCTCATGGGCGAGGTGTCCGTGCCGCTGGTGACCACCAACCGCATCAACACCCCCGAGCTGGCCGAGGAGTTGCTCGCCGACGGGTACGCGGACATGGTGTCGATGGCCCGCCCGATGCTCGCCGACCCCGAGTTCGTGAACAAGGCGGCCGAGGGCCGCCCCGAGGCCATCAACACCTGCATCGGCTGCAACCAGGCCTGCCTCGACCACACCTTCAGCCTCAAGATCACCTCCTGCCTGGTCAACCCGCGCGCCTGCCACGAGACCGAGCTGGTGCTGTCCCCGACCCGGCGGAAGAAGCGCGTCGCGGTCGTCGGCGCCGGCCCCGCGGGTCTCGCCTGCGCGGTCTCCGCCGCCGAACGCGGTCATGAGGTCACCCTGTTCGACGCCGCGAGCGAGATCGGCGGCCAGCTCAACGTGGCCCGCAAGGTCCCCGGCAAGCAGGAGTTCGACGAGACGATCCGCTACTTCCGCCATCAGCTCACCGCCCACGGCGTGGACGTACGGCTCAACACCCCCGTGTCCTCGGGTGACTTGGCGGGATACGACGAGGTCGTCGTCGCCACCGGCGTCACCCCGCGCACCCCCGACATCCCGGGCCTCGACCATCCCAGCGTGGTCGGCTACCTCGACGTCCTGCGCGACGGCGCCCCCGTCGGCGACCGGGTCGCGATCCTCGGCGCCGGGGGCATCGGCTTCGACGTCGCCGAGTTCCTCACCGACGGCGGCGACAAGGCGCACGAGGACCCGGCGACGTACTTCCGCCGGTGGGGCGTGGACATGGACTACACGGCCCCCGGCGGACTCGGCGCCCCCGAACGCCCCGCCCCGCCCCGCACCGTGCACCTGCTCCAGCGCAAGACCAGCAAGGTCGGCGCCGGGCTCGGCAAGACCACCGGCTGGATCCACCGCACCGAGCTCAAGCACCGGGGCGTCACCATGGTCCCGGGGGTGCGCTACGACCGGGTCGACGACGCCGGTCTGCACATCACCGTCGGCGAGGAGAGCACCGTCCTGGAGGTCGACACCATCGTCCTGTGCACCGGGCAGGAACCGCGCCGGGACCTGTACGAGGAGCTCGTCGCCGCGGGCCGCAGCGCGCACCTGATCGGCGGGGCCGACGTGGCCGCCGAGCTGGACGCCAAGCGGGCCATCAAGCAGGGCACCGAGGTCGCGGCGGCCCTCTAGGGCCCGACCGGTGTCGTCCGGCTCGTCCCTAGGATGACTCCATGTCACTCCCGCACGCGATCCTCACCGCACTGCTCGAAAGGCCGTCGGCGGGGCTGGACCTGACCCGTCGGTTCGACAGGTCGATCGGCTACTTCTGGTCGGCCTCGCACCAGCAGATCTATCGCGAGCTGGGAAAACTGGAGGCCGAGGGATACATCCGGGCCATCCCGGAGGACCGGCCGAGCCGGGGGCAGAAGAAGAGCTACGAGGTCCTGCCCGCGGGGCGCGCCGAACTCGAACGCTGGACGGCCGCGGCGCAGGACCCCAAGCCGCACCGGGACGCCCTGCTGCTGCGGCTGCGCGCGGCCGCCGTCGTCGGCACACAGGGCCTCGAAGCCGATCTGCGCCGCCATCTGGACCTGCACCGGCGGCAGTTGGCGGAGTACGAGCAGATCCAGGAGCGCGACTTCCCGCCCGGCAAGGACAGCGCGCAGGCCAGGCTTCAGCACCTGGTCCTGCGCGCGGGCATCGAACTGGAGACCTTCTGGACCCAGTGGCTCACCGAGGCACTGGAGGAGCTGGCCGAGCTCCCGGACAGCTGAGGGCCCTCAGAGGCGGTACGGCCGCGACCGGCGGCGCAGGACCCACGCCGTGGCCGCCCCGGCGACCGCCACCAGACCGCCGCCGACCGCCAGCGTCAGGGTGCCGTAGTCCTTGCTGGCCCCGCCCAGACCGCCGAGGACACCGCGCGAGGGGGAGGCGGAGGCCGTCGCCGAGATGGTGGGCGTGGCGGAGCCCGAGACGATGATCGACTGGGTGCCCGCCGTGCTGTTGTCGAAGGCGCACATCACGATGACGGTGTACGTCCCCGGGCTCACGCTCGACCAGGCGGCCGACTGGAGCGAGGTGGTCCCCGACAGGGCCACCTGACGGCCCTGGCTGAAGTTGGCCTGGCTGCTGGTGAGCAGCGAGGCGGTGCCCCAGCCGCCGGTCGGGGCCGTGCGGGAGCAGGCCGTCGTGGTGACGGAGACCGTGGATCCGGAGGTGCTCACGGAGATCCCGGGGCCGGCCGCGGCGGACCCGGCGGTCAGGGCGAGCGGCAGCGCGGCGACGGCCGCGACGGTCAGGCCGGAGCGGAGAAGTGGCTGAATAGTGCGCATGGACTGCCCTCCGGCGGCACGGTTGGCGGTACATCCGTGGCGCCGCCGAGGTGGGGGAAGCCCGTGCTGCCTCAGAGGCAGCCAATGCGCTCGCGGCCCCGCCCGCATGCCGGGCGCCGCCGTACAGGTGACGCATTCCCTCGCCCGGCGCAGGGGTGAGAGGCCGTCACGGGGCGGCGGCGGCCCCCGTCGTGACCGTCCGCTCGGCCGACAGGCCGCCCCAGGTGCCGTCGGGCAGCCGGGCCCGGATCCGTACCCGGTGGCGTTCCCCGGCCTCGCGTCCCAGATAGAAGCTGTACGTCGTCCTCCCGCGCGGAGGTGTCCCGCCGAACACGAGCGAGGTGGCCGCCGCCCCGTCGAGGCGGACCTGGTACTCGGTGACCACCCCGTCCGTCCGGGGCGGCAGCCAGGCCAGGTCCAGGTAGTACGCCCCGTCCTCGCCCCGCCGTGCCGTGGCGCGGAAGTCCGTCGGGGCGGTGTCCCTGCCGTCGTCGCCGCCCGGTGTCGTGAGGCGGACCGCCGCCCCGGCCGGCGAGAGATTGTCGGCCGCGTCCCGGGCCCGGACGGTGAACGAGTAGCGGGTGCCCGGACGCAGCCCCGTGACCACGGCCGCCGTCTGGGCGCCGCCCACACTGTGGATCTTGCTGCCGCCCTGATAGATGTCGTACGACACCACGTCCCGGTCGTCCGAGGAGGCGGTCCAGTTCAGCTGGACGGCCCGGCTGCCCGCCGTCCGGCCGCGCAGCTCGCCGGGTCGGGTCGGAGCCGAGCGGTCCGCGGCCGTGGCGGCGGGAGTCGTGGCCCGTACCTGCGGGCTCGGCGGGCCGAGACGCCCCTCGGTGTCGCGGGCCCGCACGGTGAAGACATAGGGGGTGGCGGGCCGGAGCCTGGTGACGTCCACCATGTGCTGTGAACCAGGTACCTCCTGGACCTTTGTGGTGCCGCGATATACCTCGTAGCGGTCGATCCTCGCGTCGACGGCGTTCCACATCAGATGCACGCTGGTCGCGCTGCCCGCGGCCGCGGTGACGCCCACGGGGGCGGCGGGCAGCCGACCGCTCTCCTCCTCGGCCGGTCCGCTCCACCCGCAGGAACCGACCAAGACCAGGGCTGCACACAGGGCCAGGGGGACGGGTACGCCTCGCACGTCTCTGCCTCCCCGGAGGACACCACGGCAATGGTCCGGACCAATATGGCGCCGGTGGCGGGCCCGGGGCAAGGGGGCGACCCCGTGGGCCGGATTCGGGGCGGTTACGTATGCTGAAGACCCTTACGGCCGAACTCTCCATGAGGGACGGGGAGTTCGTGCCACCGGCGCGGGCCGCTGTCGTCGCTGTTCCCGCGCCGGTACGGGTGGCCGGGAGGCCGGGGCTCGTCGAGGGCCCGGGCCCCCGGCCCCTGCCCCGTCCGGACCCCCAGCGGTGGCCGCCCGGCTGAAACCGCATCAGATTGGCCTGAGTGCCCGTCACAGCCTCCGAGGAGAGGGTCCCTCATCGTGCGTGTCCAGTCGCTGACGCTGGCCGCGGCAAGCGCCGCTCTGCTCGCCCCCACGGCAGCCCCCGCCATGGAACTCGCCACCGCCCGCACGGAGCCGGTGGTCCGGCGGGAGGGCGCGGTCCCGGCCGCCGACCTGCTGGCCCGGGTACGGGACTGCGCCCCCGTCTCGCGCGGCCGCTACCGCGCCGACGAGGGCACCCCCGCGACCATCCCGGTCTGCGGCACCAAGGAGGCCGTTTTCTGGACGGCCGACATGGACATCGACTGCGACGGCCGGCCGGGTCGCTACTGCAACAGCCGCACCGACCCCCTCTTCTCCGACGCCACCGCCTACGAGCAGTCCGACGGCCGTTATCTGAGCGCCGAGACCCTGCCGTTCATCGTGGTCCCGACCCCGAGCGCGATCTGGGACTACCGCGCCCACGGGGTGCACGGCGGGGCGGTCGCGGCCGTCGTGTACCAGGACCGGGTGCAGTACGCCGTCGTCGGGGACGTGGGTCCGAGCGGCATCATCGGCGAGGCGTCCTACGCCACCGCGAAGGCCCTGGGCATCCGCCCGGACCCGCACGGCGGCGGCACGCCCTCCGGCGTCACCTACATCGTCTTCAAGGACTCCCGGGTGAAGCCGATCGAGGACCACGAGGCCGCCGTGACGCTGGGGGAGCGGCTGGCACGGGAGTTCGTCCAGGGCGGATGAGCGGAGGTCGACGGCGAGGGCCGAGCCGGGCAAGACCCCCGGCT
>NZ_JBHUXV010000075.1:0-50270 GCF_042669125.1 Streptomyces sp. NPDC057253
TGCCCCCCCCCCCCCCCCGCGGCCGCCGGGCCCCCCCCCCCACCCCGGCCCCCCCGCGACGGCAGTCCTTCAGGAGGCGCTGTCCGGGGCGCGGCAGAGCACGCGGGACCAGGGCCGTTCACACGGCGACCACCTGCCACTGTTGGTTCGTGCCGCCGCCGACGGGCCACTGGATGACACGGGCGCCGTTGTCCGGGGAGCCGCTCTCGACGTCCGCGCACAGGCCGTTGCGGAGGTTGACGAGCCGGTGGTGGCCGCCGCCCGCGTCGACCAGACGCCAGTGCTGGTTGTCCCCGCCCGAGTCGGACCACTGGTCGAGTTGCGCCCCCTGCCGGGATCCTCCGGGACTGTCGAGGAGGTCGCCGCTGTGGCGGGCCGCGATCCGGAAGGATCCGTCGGGCTCGGGCAGGAACCGCCACTGCTGGTTGGTGCCACCCGTCGGGGTCGACTGGATGATCCCGGCACCGTTGGTGGTGGCGGCGTCGGACACGTCCAGTACCTTGCCGCTGCGCCGGTTGACCAGCCGGACCAGCCGCTGAGCAGCGACACCGTGGTGTCCGTCCGCAGGCCGGCCGTCAGCGAGACCTTCCTGGCGTGAGTGCCCAGGGGAGAGACCGCGACGGTCGCGGAGGTGACCACGGTCGTCATGCCGCGCCGGCTGATCAGGGTGATGTCCGTACGCGGTTCCTGCCCAGGACGCCGCTGATCGAGCCCTTCGGCAGCTGGTCGGGCAGCGCGGGGAGGATCTCCAGCACGCCCGGGCGGGAATAGACGAGCATCTCGGCCAGGACACCGGGCAGAGCGTGGGCGGCGTCCGCGTTGTAGATCTCCAGGTCGGGATTGTGCGCGGTCATGAAGGACCTGAACACCCCTTCTTGCCCAGGATCTTCGGCAGGTTGGTATAGGCGCCGGCGCCGTCCTTCAGCCGGGCGCGGGCCAGGGCGCGGTGCCGGTCGGCGTGGGCCGTGAACGTCCCGTCGAGGCGCAGGTCCAGGGCGGTGGCGGCATGGCCTACGAGGTCGGGCCGGTCCTCGGGGTTGATCTCGTGCAGCGGCCAGGCGCCGTACCTGTGCTGGCAGTGGTTGGGCTTGTACTGGTCGTCCAGACCGGGCCAGGACCCTTCGGCGAGCGCGCCCTGGCCATTGATCCGGAACTCGTTGAAGCCTGCTGGGCCAGTTCCATCAGGGCCTGCCCGAGCCCGTCCTTCAGGAACGCCTGGTCGCCGGTGACCTGGTAGTGCTCCAGGAGCGGGTACAGCAGCCAGTCGGCCGCGCCGGTCCAGCACTGGTCCGGCCAGGAGGTCTGGAAGTGGAGCAGGTGTCCGTGCTCACCGTCCGTGCGGGGCGGGGCGAGGAAGCCGCGGGCGCCGTAGATGTTCCTGGCGTTCGTGCGCCAGTCGGTGAGTTGGCCGAGCATCAGGTCGAAGTAGCCCTGCATGGCCACGCCGAGATCGAGGATGGTGCCGCCGGCCACCTGGAAGTTGACGTTGCGCCGGTGGTGAAGTCGTCGGCCCAGGCGCCGTTCCACGAGCCGGTCCAGATGCCGGTGAGGCGGGGTGGCAGCACGCCGCTGGAGCTGACGAAGAGGTAGCGGCCGGAATCGTAGAGCCGTTCGAGCAACGCGACGTCGATCACGCTGCCCGAACCAGCAGTATTCGGAGCCGACTTCGATCTCTGCGCCGCCATGGGCGTGCCGACGGCTCGACCGGTGTCCGCGAACTGGTCGCGTTGGTCACGGTGGCAGAGACGCTGGGGCGCAAGGTCCGGAGACCACCGGTGCGAGCATGGCCAGGCGAGCCGACCGCAGACAGGCAAGGGCGTGTCGGAGCATCGAGGTCCCTTCGATGACACGGTTCGACAATTGTTGGAATATGTGCGACCCGGTAGTGAAGCTAGGCACTTCCCACGGTCGCGTCAATGGTGACGCCAGGAACGGCCGGCACCGGAACCCGAGGTGTCCGGGTCGACTTCACCCCCCGGTGACCGCTCCCGTCATTCATCCCATCTAAACCACAGCCGGATCCGAGCAATCTCCACCCAACAGGAGTTTTGACTCCAGAAGTTGGTTCAGCCTCTGGACAGAAGCCCGATCAATGCCGCTTAATCCATCCCATGCCGTCGCCGCGTACGACGCATCGTGTGCGGCCCCAATCGCGTTGCTCCGCGGCGGCGTTCCGTCCTGCTCCCCGTGTGCAGGACTCGACCCGCACCCGCGCCCCGCGCTGTCCGCGAGCGGCCAGGAGAGAAACTTGACAGAATCCACCAGGCACTGAAGTGCGCTCGCCGGCGCCGTGACCATGACCGCCGCCGGCATCGTCGCTCCCCTTCCCACGGCCCGCGTCCGACCGCGCGCCCGACATCCCCCGGCGTCCTCGCCCCCACCCCCTTGCACCGAGTGAAGGACGGGAAAGTGTCCCAACCCAGAACCCGCCCGCGCAGATCCTGGCGGTCCCTGCTCAGCGCCCTGACCCTGACCGTGGCCTCGACGCTGGGTGCCGTGACCGTCGGTCAGCTCCCCGCGCACGCCGCGTCGGACACCGTCACGATCGACGGCACCGGAACCGGCCGTACCTTCGACGGAGTCGGCGCGATCAGTGGCGGCGGCGGCAACAGCCGACTGCTGATCGACTATCCCGAGCCGTACCGGAGCCAGATCCTCGACTACCTGTTCAAGCCCGGATACGGCGCCTCCCTGCAGATCCTCAAGGTCGAGATCGGCGGCGACACCAACTCCACCTCAGGCTCCGAGTCCAGCCACGAGCACGCCGCCGGTGACCTCGCCTGCGACCGCGGTTACGAGTGGTGGCTGATGGAGCAGGCCAAGGCCCGCAACCCGAAGATCAAGCTCGCCGCGCTGGCCTGGGGTGCCCCGGGCCACCTGGGCACCTTCACCTCCACCGCCACCGTCAACTACCTGACGGACTGGCTGGGTTGCGCGTCGCAGCACCATCTGACCATCGACTACCTGGGGGGCAGTCAGAACGAGAAGGCCTACGACAAGACGTTCTACGAGAACCTGCACGCCGCCATCCGCACGGCGGGCTACTCGACGCAGATCGTCGGCAACGACCAGGTCGGTTGGTCCATCGCCGACGACATGCTCAAGGACCCGACGTTCGCGTCCAGCGTGGACATCGTCGGAGCCCACTACCCCTGCGGCTACCTCAACGCCATGAGCAGCTGCCCGAGTTCGTCGAACGCGGTGGCCACCGGCAAGACCCTCTGGGCCAGTGAGAACGGCTCACAGGACTACAACGCGGGGGGCGCCCCGACGGTCCGGGCGATCAACCGGGGGTACCTCGACGGCAAGATGAGCGGCTACATCAACTGGCCGATCGTCGGGTCGATCTACGACAACGTGCCCTGGCCCACCGCCGGCCTGATCTACGCCAACCAGCCGTGGTCCGGCTGGTACGACCAGGGCAGGACCCTGTGGGCGATCGCGCACACCACCCAGGTCACCTCGCCGGGCTGGAAGTACATCGACTCTGCCTCCGGGTACTTCGGCGGCAACCGCGCCAACGGCTCGTACATCACCTACCAGGCACCCGACCACGGCGACTACAGCGTCGTCGCCGAGACCCTGGACGCGACCGCCTCCCGTGACGTGACCTTCGACGTGACCGGCGGCCTGCCCGCCTCGGCGCAGGTGCACGTGTGGGCGAGCGACTTCGGCTCCGGGAACATCTCCGACTACTGGGTCAAGCAGTCCGACATCTCCCCCAGTGGCGGCTCGTTCACCGCCACCCTCAAGCCCGGCTACGCGTACTCGTTCACCACCCTGTCCACCACCGGCAGGGGCACCGCGGCCAGTCCGCCGCAGGCACCCCTCGCGCTGCCCTACGACAACGGCTTCGAGTCCGACACCCCGGGCCACGAACCGCAGTACCTGGCCCAGCAACAGGGCGCCTTCGAGACCGTCGCCTGCCCCGGCGGCCGGTCCGGGCAGTGCGTACGCCAGATGGCACCCACCACCCCGATCACCTGGAACCACACGGGTACGCCCTACACCATCGTGGGCAACCCGAACTGGACCGACTACACCGTGAGCGTCGACGCCTACCTGGCGCAGTCCGGCGCGGTGCAGGTGATCGGCCGGGCGGGCCCCGAGCCATCCGGCGAGTCGGCGAAGATGGCCAAGTACTACCTGCAGGCGGACGACACCGGGGCCTGGTCCATCGTCAAGAACGACACCGACGGCACCCTGACCACCCTCAGGTCGGGCACCGCCGGCGCCCTGGGCACCGGCAGCTGGCACAAGCTGGCCATCTCCTTCGAGGGATCGACCATCACCGCGAAGATCGACGGCAGCACCGTCGGCAGCGTCACCGACAGCTCCTTCACCGCGGGTGAGGCCGGACTGGGCACGGCCGGATACCAGACCCAGGCGTTCGACAACCTGTCGGTCACCGCGATCGGCACCCCGGCTCCGTCAGGCGGATACGCCGTCCTGAACAAGAAGAGCGGGAAGGCGCTCACGGTCGACTCCTCCGGGAACATCACCCAGTCCGCCTACACCTCCTCCAGCGCCCAACAGTGGCAGCTCACCGGGAACCAGACCGGCTGGCTGACCCTCACGGCCATCGGCTCCGGCAAGGTGCTCGACGTGCCCAACGCCTCCACCGGCCGCGGTGTCCAGCTGGAGCAGTGGAGCGCCAACGGCGGCACCCACCAGCAGTGGCAGCTGCGGGCCGACGGTGACGGCACCTACCAGATCCTCGGCCGCAAGGCGGGGCTGGTCGCCGACGTGTCCGGCGGCTCCACCGCCGACGGGGCATCCGTCATCCAGTGGAGCGCCAACGGCGGCGACAACCAGGCATGGACCCTGGTTCCGGTCCCGGTGGAAGGCGCTACCTACGCGCTGACCAACCGCACCAGCGGTATGGCCATCGACGTCAACGGCGGCTCCACGGCCGACGGGGCGAAGGTCATCCAGTGGCCGTACAAGGGCAGGACCTGCACCTGGGTCTGCACCGCCGCGACCAACCAGCAGTGGCGCGTGCAGTCGGTCGACTCGGGCTACGTCAAGCTGGTCAACATCAACAGCGGCAAGGTCCTCCGGTCCCCGGACGGCAACAGCGGCACCCAGCTCGACCAGTCCACGTACACCGGCGCCAACACGCAGCAGTGGCGGTTCGTGTACAACTCCGGCGGCTACTTCAGCCTGGCCAACCGGGCCACCGGGTACCTGGCCGACGTCAGCGACACCGCCTCCCAGGGGTCCTCCGTCATCGCGAGGACCTCGACCGGCGGCAACGGGCAGCAGTGGCAGCTGAGGCCTGCGCAGTAGGAACGACGGTGACGACAGGGCCGCGCCTCCGGGGAGGGGGCGTGGCCCTCCGCCGCGTCAATGTTCCGGTCAGCTTCCACTCATGCGAGGGGATGGGCTGCATACATGCGATGTATGTGAGTCAGTAGAGCCGAAATAGCCCACTCTGACCCCAAACTCAGTTGGCTCTCAACAACATTCATCCCTGCATTGGGGTTGACCGGCCAGACACACGAATGAGATTCATAGGTCACATCAGCCCCTTCGCCCTCCGTTGCACCGGGAGTGAATCGTGTCCGGAAGTCTGTCCCGCCGTCGGCTCATGGGTGTCGCGGGTGCCGCCGTGGCCGCCTCCGCGCTGCCCGTCGTACCCAGCCTGGGCGCCGTCGCCCAGGCGGCCACCGCCACCCCGCAGGACAAGCTGAGCAAGCTGGTCGACCTGCGGTTCGGCATGTTCAACCACTTCAACCTGGGCACCTTCACCGACGAGGAGTGGGCCGCCGCACACCAGGACCCCGCACTGTTCGCCCCCACCACCGTCGACTGCGCCCAGTGGGCCGCCGCCGCGGCAGCCGCCAAGATGAGCTACGGCGTCCTGACCACCAAGCACCACGACGGCTTCGCCCTGTGGCCCACCGCCTACGGCGAACAGAACGTCGCCCACAGCATGTACCGTCACGACATCGTCGACCAGTACGTCAAGGCCTTCCGCGCCAAGGGCCTCAAGGTCGGCCTGTACTTCTCCGTCTGGGACCGGACCCACACCGTCGAGGCCTACGACACCCGCCACGGCGTCGGCACCAAGGAGGCCATCCAGCCCGCCGACATGACGTACGTCCTCGGCCAGATCACCGAACTCCTCACCGGCTACGGCAAGATAGACATCTTCGTCACCGACGGCTACGCCTGGCAGATGGGCCAGCAGGCCGTCTCCTACCAGCGCATCCGATCACTGGTTCAGTCCCTGCAGCCGGACTGCGTCATGGTCGACATCGGCGGTCTGTCCGTGCCGTTCCTCAGTGACGCGATCTTCTTCGAGGAGCCGCTGGGCATCACGGCCCCGGCCGGGAACACCTACGCCGGCCTGCAGGGGCAGACGATCAGCGACGGCTGGTTCTGGCACCCCTCCACACCGACCAAGGACCCGATGAGCAAGGCGTCGATCCTCTCCCACCTCGCCGACCTCGAACCCAAGTACACCTCGTTCATCCTCAACTGCCCGCCCAACCGCGACGGCCGCCTCGACACCAACATCGTCACCCGCCTCGCCGAGGTCGGCGCCGCCTGGAACCCCGACACCTCCAGAGCACCCCTGCCGACCCAGCCCCTGCGCGCCGAACACCCCATCACCCCCGTCAACGCCTACGCCACCGCCTTCCACACCGGCGAAGGCCCTCTCAACGCCATCGACGGACTCAGCGACAAGAACGTCGAAAGCTGCTGGTCCACCTGGAGCCTGGCCCTCCCTCAGTCGATCACCATCGACCTCGGCGGCGTCTGGAGCGACATCACCACCTTCGAGTACCTGCCCAAGCAGTGGAACCGCACCAACGCCACCGACGGTGACATCACCTCGTACACCATCTCCACCAGCACCGACGGCACCACCTTCACCCAGGTCGCCGCCGGCACCTGGGCCGGAGACCGCACCCTCAAGACCGCCGAGTGGGCCGCCCGCGACGTCGGCTTCGTCCGTATCGAGGCCGACGCGGCCACCGGCGGCTACGCCAACATCGGCAACCTCCGCATCGGCGGACGCACCCGCAAGCCCACGCTCCAACGGACAACTTTCCAGGGGAAGAACACCACCTACCGCCTCACCGCCCGCCACAGCGAAAAGGCCCTCACCACTACCGGCACCACCAATGGCACCGCTCTCGCCCAGTCCACGTGGAGCAAGAAGACCGCCCAGACGTGGACCCTCGTCCCCACCGGGGACGGTTACTACAAGATCCGCAACGCCGCCACCGGCACCCTCCTCGAAACCGCCGCCCTGTCTCGTGCCGACGGCGGCCCCACCGACATCTGGACCGACGCCGACGCACCCCAGCAGCACTGGGCCATCACCCCCACCGGCGACGGCCACTACCTGCTCGTCAACCGCTTCAGCGGACTCGCCCTCAACGTGGACGCGGCCTCCACCGGCGACAACGCCACCATCAACCAGTGGACCTACCAGGGCGCCCCACAACAGCAATGGCAGATCACCAAGGTCTGACCCGGCCGGGCCGTGCACGCGTCACCGACCTGGCCGTTGGGCCGAGGCCCGACGCCGGTGCCGGCGCGGCGGCGCCGCGCTGCGAGGAGGCGGCGCGCGGGAGGGGCGCGTCGGTCCCCCTCGGGGCGCCCGCAGAAGGTCACCGGGTGCGGATCCAGACCGTCTTCTCCCTGGTCCACTGCGCGAAGGCGTCGGTGGACTTCTCCGCGCCGCCGAACCCGGACTGCTTCCAGCCGCCGAAGGGGGTGGTGATGTCGCCCTCGCTGTAGGCGTTGACGGAGATCACGCCCGCCTCGACACCCCGTGCCAGCCGGAGCGCGCTGTCGAGGTCACGGGTCCAGACCGAGGCGGCGAGTCCGTACTCGGAGGCGTTCGCCATCCGTACCGCCTCGTCCTCGGAGGTGAAGGTCTGGACGGTGACGACCGGTCCGAAGAGTTCCTTCGTGAGCACGTCGCTCCCCTCCGGCGCACGGCTGATCACGGTGGGCGGGTAGTAGGCGCCGCGGGCCGGAAGACCGTGCGGCAGACCGCCGGTGTGGATCTGGGCCCCGGCGGAGCGGGCCGCGTCCACCGCGGTCGCGACCCGGTCGAAGGCGGGCCGGCCGATGAGCGGTCCGACCTGGGTGCGCGGGTCGGCGGGATCGCCGATGACGAGGCCCTTCGCGGCGGTCGCGAAACGGTGCAGCACCTCCTCGGCGATGTGCCGGTGGACGAGGATGCGGGAGCCCGCCGTGCAGTTCTGACCCATCGTCAGGTACGCGGCCTCGATCATGTCGTCGATGAGTTCGTCGCCGTAGTCGAGTGCGTCGGCCATGAGGATCTGCGGGCTCTTGCCGCCCATCTCCAGCGAGACCCGCTTGAAGTTGGTCTCCGCCACGTCCGCCAGGATCCGGCGACCGGTGGCCGTGGACCCGGTGAACGACAGCGCGCGCACCAGCGGATCGCGGGCCAGTGCGGTGCCGGTGACCGCGCCGTGGCCGGTCAGTACGGTCAGTACGCCGTCCGGCAGGCCCGCCTCCGTGGCCAGTTCGGCCAGCCGCAGAGTGGAGCGCGGAGTGGCCTCGGCGGGTTTGAGCAGCAGGCTGTTGCCCGCGGCGAGGGCGGGTCCCACCTTCCAGGCGGCCATGGCCAGCGGGTAGTTCCACGGCAGGATCGCCGCGGCCACCCCGACCGGTTCCCGGCTCATCAGTCCGAGGCTGCCCCGGCCGGTGGGGGCGACCCGGCCGAAGACCTTGTCCGCCGCCTCCGCGAACCAGCGGACCGACTCGACGGCCCCGGGCACGTCACCGGTACGGCACTCCGTGATCGGTTTGCCCGCGTCCTCGCTGTCCAGCCGGGCCAGCGACTCGGCGTCGCGTTCCATGAGGTCGGCCAGGCGCAGCAGCACCGCGGCTCGCTCCCTGGGGGCCCGCCCGGACCACACACCGCTCGCGAAGACGCGATGCGCCCGCTCGGCCGCCGCCGCGACCTCCGCCGCGCCGGCGGCGGGAACGGTGGTGATCAGCTCGCCGGTCGCCGGATTGACGACCCTGAGCGTGGACGTGCTCGTGGTCATGCTTCCTCCACCAGTTCCCATCGGTCGCCGGTCCGGCGGGCCAGTCCCCTGCGGCGCAGGTCCTCCAGATAGCGGGCCATGCCACGCTCGCCTCGCTTGCGGAACAGGGGGAAGAGCCGGGGCAGGAGGTTCGGCACCAGCATCGCCAGCCGCACGAGACGGGCCTCTCCGGGTTTGGCGTAGGCCTCCAGACGGGGTCGGTCCAGGAGGCTCACGGCCGCCCTGACGACGTCCGCGGGCTGCTGCGGCCGGTCCTGGAACTGGAGGGAGTTGCCCCCGTCCACGGCCTCCTGCCGCAGCATCCTCGTGTCGGTCGCCGAGGGCAGTACGGAACCCGCCCTGATGCCCTTGCTCCGCAGGTCGAGGCCGATGGCGAGCATCGCACCGCGCAGCCCGAACTTCGACGCGGTGTAGATGGGCGTCTCGCCCAGCGGGAAGATCCCGCCCAGGGAGACCGTGGTGACGACCCGCGGGTCGTCCGACGCCTTCAGCAACGGGACGGCGAGCCGGGTGGTGACGAGCGGCGAGAGCAGGTTGAGGTCGATCTCCCGCTCGATGCTCTCGACGCTGCGCACGTCGAAGCGTTCCGCGCTGGTCATGCCCACGTTGTTGACCAGGACGTCGATCCGGCCGTGGGTGACGGCGACCCGGTCGACCATCCGTTCCACGGCGGCCCGGTCCAGCAGGTCACAACCCAGTCCGGTATGTCCACCGCCGGGCAGGCCGTCGGCGGTCCGCCGGGCCCGCGCCTCGTCGATGTCGACCACGACGAGGCGGGCACCGCCGGAGGCGAACCGGTCGCACAGGGCGCTGCCGATGCCACCGGCGCCGCCGGTCACCACGATGACCTTGTCACGGAAGTCGTACGTCATGACGCGACCGCCTCCTGTTGCACGGCCGTCGCCCGGGGCGGCCGTCCCTCCGCACGCCAACCCATCCCGGACGCGACCTTGCCGAGGTACTTCACGAACGCGTCGCTGTGCACGTAACCGGTGTGGCGCGGGGAGTCGACGAACTTCAGCCCGCCGGACAGGTCCGGCCGGTCGCTGCGGACCATCTGGGCGAACCGCTCGGCGGTCGGCAGCCCGCGCCGTCCGTCCTGGATGAACGAGGCGATCAGCTGGGCCTGCTGGTCGAAGAGCTGGTAGGCGCCGGAGTTGGTCTCGACGAACCCGACCCCGAACAGGCCCTCGTGTTCCCGGGAGAAGGAGCACAGGTACAGGTCGGGGTGCTGCTCGGCACCGAAGTACCGCTGCGCGACGGGGACCTTGTGGACGTACCCGGTGGCCAGCAGGATCAGGTCGATGTCGTCGCTCGTGCCGTCGGTGAAGTGCACCGTGCGGCCCTCGGTACGGGCGATCGCGGGCCGTGCCGTGATGTCGCCGTGCTGGAGGTGGTGGATCAGCATGGAGTTGAGGGCGGGGTGGGTCTCGAACAGCCGGTGGTCGGGTTTCTGGAGACCGAGCCTGCGCGGGTCGCCGTTGACGAGCCGAAGCAGCGCGCCGAAGAGCCGCTGCTCCAGCCACATCGGCAGATGGGGGCCGCCCGCGGCGATGGTGTCCACGGGACGGCCGAACAGGTGCTTGGGGATGAACCAGTACCCCCGGCGCATACTGATCACCGCGTGGTCCGCGGCCCGCGCCGCGTCGCAGGCGATGTCCAGGCCCGAGTTCCCGGCGCCCACCACCAGTACCCGCTTGCCGCGCAGTTCGTCGGCGCTGCGGTAGGTGACGGTGTGGCGGACCTCGCCCGTGAAGTGGCCCGGCAGGTCGGGGATGTTGGGATGCCACTGGGCTCCCGTACACACCACCACCTGCCCGTGCACGCTCTGCCGGCCGTCGGCCCGGGTGACCGTCCAGGTACCGTCCCCGTTCTTCGTCACGTCACGGACCCCGATGCCGAACTCGATCCGGTCCCTCAGCCCGTACGCCTCGGCGAAGGAGGTCAGGTAGGACAGGATCTGCCGGTGCGGCGGATAGTCCGCGAAGTGCTCCGGCATGGGATATCCGCCGAAGCCGGAGAGCGTCCTGCTGGAGATGAAGTGGGCCGACTCGTACATCGGACTGCCGGGGTTGTCGATGTCCCAGAGACCGCCGGGTCCCGTGTGCCGTTCGATATGGGTGTACGGCATTTCCCGCTCCGCCAGCGCCCTGGCCACCGCGAGGCCCGCGGGGCCCGCGCCGATCACACACGTGTCGTACTGGATCCGCTTCACCAGTCCGCCTCCCTTGCAGCGATGTCCCAGGTGTTGCAGTGAACCTACGGACCGGCGGACCGGCGGGAACTGACCCGCGCGGCCACGAAGGGGACCTCAGCGGCCAGTCGGCCTGCCGCTTCTGCCTCGCACCCCCTGGCGAAACGGGATATGGGGAGTGCGGACTCAGGGATCCCGGCCCTGTTCTCGTGGCCCGGCGCGGAGGGCGGAGATCGGTGATCTAGGCTCCGATCGACACCGGGCACAGGGAGAACGAGGACGGCCGAGGCAGAGCACCGGGCTCGGCGGCGCCCGTCACAAGAAGCGAGGCAACGCGCTGCCCCTGGGCGCGTCCTGCGACGGCACCGGCGAGCGGCTGTCCGCCGGCCGCCCTCCTCGACCTGTGCGTTCCGTTTCCGTCATCGAAGACCGACCGACTGATCCATGTGAAGGAGTGGCTCGTGACCGAGCTGAGCATCTCCACCGCCGCCGGCGTGTTCGACGCCCTCGTGGCAGGCCCGCCCGAGGGCCGCCCGGTTCTGCTGCTGCACGGTTTCCCGCAGACGGGACGTGCGTGGGAACGGCAGATCGAGGCGCTGGCCGCGCAGGGCCACCGTGTCGTGGCACCGGACCAGCGCGGCTACTCCCCCGGTGTCCGCCCCGAGCGGCCCGAGGACTACCGCATCGACATCCTGGCCGACGACGTGGTCGCGATCACGCAGGAGTTGGGCTGGGCGACGTTCGACCTCGTCGGCCATGACTGGGGAGGCGCGGTGGCGTGGTGGGTCGCCGGTGCCCACCCCGGTCGGGTGCGCACCCTGACGGTCGTCTCGACCCCGCACCCCGCCGCTCTCGCCGCGGCCCTCGGCACCGACGAGGACCAGCGCAAGCGTTCCCAGTACATGATCGACTGGCGGGAGACGCCGGCGACCGAGAACCGTATGCTCGCGAACGACGCCGAGGAACTGCGGGCCGCCTACGCGGGCAGGATCCCGCAGGCCTGCGCCGACGCCCACGCCCGCCACCTGTCCGAGCCCGGCGCTCTCACCGCGGCGCTGAACTGGTACCGAGCCGGCCGGCCCGACGGCGCGGTCGGCGTCATCGACCTCCCCACCCTGTACGTCTGGAGCACGGACGACGCCGTGTTCGGACCGGTGGCCGCACGCGACACCGGGCAGTGGGTCAGCGGGCCGTACCGCTTCGAAACCCTTGAGGGCGTAAGCCACTGGGTCCCCGAGGAAGCACCCGAGGCGCTCAACGGCCTCCTCCTCGAACACCTGCGGTCACACGGCTGACAGGGCGCGGGCGCACCCCCGTCGGCCGTCGCCCGCGGCGTCTGTGCGCAACCACGGATGGGGCGCGTGGCGCGGGTGCTCGGCCGGCGGTGAGGTGCGCGCACCAGAACATGTCGGTGCGGATGAGTCGGCCGCGAACGGGCGTGCCCGAGCTGCGACCGAGGGCGGCGTCCCGCCGAGTGGTGTAAGGGATCAACGGGCCGGAATCGGCAGGTCGGAGACGGTGGCTCCGCCTACTCGGGCGTTCGTCCCGGTTCCGCGGGGCGCTTCGCGGACCTCCGCCTCGACGGACTTCGCCACGGGCCTCGAACCGGAACGCGGAGCGCTTGACCCCCTACACCACGTCGCGGGGCCCGGCCCGACCGAGTCACTGCCCTCCCGCGTCGGTTCTCAGGCACTCGCTCCCCGATGACACTCTGCTGACGCCGTTCGTCGACGAGAGGGTCGGGGCGGCCACGCAGCCAGGCCGTTGTCCACGGGCGACGGTGACATCCAGCGAGCGGCTGGGCGCCCCGGACGGCGTCCCGCCGGGCACCCGCCGCCGCAGGGTGCAGCCGGTCAGAGCAGCGGAATCCACAGGTGCAGGACGGTGGCGCCGTCGCGTTCAGGTGATCGACCGGCCTCGGCAGGACGCCTCGTGGACCACCGCGGCTGCGGGAGTCGCGGCGACTTGGTGACAGAACGCGCAATGCCCGACCGCCTGCACCACCTCACGGGACGCGACACGAGGCCGTGGAGAGCACCGGGTCGTCGCGGGCGGGGACGAACCCCGGGCCCGTCCGGAACGACCTGACAGCCCGCCCCGAGCGGTCGGCCGTCGGCGCACCAGGGGCCCACGCCCCGTCACGTACGGCGTGCCACCCTCACAGGACTTCTTCGAGGCTCGCCGGGCCGCCCAGCAACGACGGCCCGTGGACGAACCGGCCGTCGGCGACCCGCCGCACGAACGCGGCGGTACGGGCCACCGCCTCGGTCGCCTCGGGCAGGAACCCGACCGCCGTCTGCCACACGTGGAACATCTTCGGCCACACCTCCAGGTCGACCTCGACGCCCGCCCGGGCCGCCCGGTCGGCCACCGTCAGCGAGTCGTCCAGGAGGCGCTCGGCGCCGGACACCTGGAGGAACAGGGGCGGTAGACCGGTCAGGTCGGCGACGACGGGACTCACCAGAGGGTCGTCAGCGGGGTGGCCGGCGAGGTAGTCGTCATGCATGGCCTGCCCGAGTCCGTGCGGCAGCAGCGGGTCGGTGTCCGCGTTGCCGGTCCAGCTCCCCTCGGAGAACCGTTCCTTGCGCAGGTCGAACACACCCGCGTAGAGCACCCCCGCGAGGATGGCGGGGTGCTTCTCCGACAGACGGCTCAGGAGCACCGCGAGCGCGAGGTTGGCGCCCGCCGACTCCCCGGCCACCACGATCCTGGGTGCGAGCGAGGCGGCATGGTCGAACGCGGCCAGGCAGTCGTCGAGTCCCGCCGGGAAGGGGTCCTCGGGAGCCAGCCGGTACTCCGGCAGCAGCACCCGGGCCCTGGTCGCCAGGGCGAGGTGAGCACCCAGCCCCCGTGACCCCCTGGCCAGCCCGGAACGGAATCCTCCGCCATGGATGAACAGGATGACCAGGTCGTCGCGGGCCCCATCCGGGGTCATCAGGTACGAGCCCGGTCTGAGCGCCTCGGCGGGCTCGTCGACGACACCGGGCAGGGGGCGGTACATGTCCGCCAGGCCGGCCGCCTGTTCACGGTCCGCCGCGAGGTTCATGGGCCCGCGCTGCGCGGCGGCGTCCTGGAACCACCCCTCCATCAGGGCATACGTGGCACTGGGCATGGCGGGCGGCTCCTTGTCGGCACTCCGGAGAGGGGATCTCTGTCGTCACGTGGCTGTCACGTCGTTCACGAGGGATCATAGCCTTGAATCCCGAATGCTAGTAGGTTTCCATTGCCTGGAGGACAGCGATAGCGATGCGGGGAATTGAAATGTTTCAACCCGCCGACAACGTCGTTGAAGAGCTACTACCTCGCAATCTCGCGGACCGATCACCGCCACTCTGCTACGCGACGAGGCCCGGTCGGGCCGCCGGGAGTCGCTTGACGGGGGTCGCCGCAGAAGCTACCTTCCAGCGCGAAAATGAATCGTTTCATAGCCTGTCAATCCCGGTCCCCCCGTGGGACTCCTTCGTGACCTGAGGTGGACATGCCTGACATCGCCGCGGTGAAGGCCGCACTCGCCGGCCAGCGGATCGAGACGCCGTCCTGGGGCTACGGCAACTCCGGCACCCGCTTCAAGGTCTTCGCCCAGGACGGCGTACCGCGCACGCCCCACGAGAAGCTGGACGACGCGGCGCAGGTGCACGCGTTCACGGGCGTGGCGCCCAAGGTGTCGCTGCACATCCCCTGGGACAAGGTGGACGACTACGGCGCCCTGGCCAAGTACGCCGCCGAGCGCGGCCTGGAACTGGGCGCGATCAACTCCAACACCTTCCAGGACGACGACTACCGGCTCGGCAGCGTGTGCCACCCCGACGCCGAGGTGCGCCGGAAGGCCGTGGACCATCTGCTGGAGTGCGTCGACATCATGGACGCGACGGGGTCCACGGACCTGAAGCTGTGGTTCGCCGACGGCACCAACTACCCGGGCCAGGACGACATCCGCGGGCGCCAGGACCGGCTGGCCGAGGCGCTCTCGGCGGTGTACGACCGGCTGGGCGACGGTCAGCGGATGTTGCTGGAGTACAAGTTCTTCGAGCCGGCCTTCTACACCACCGACGTGCCGGACTGGGGGACGGCGTACGCGCACTGCCTGAAGCTCGGGCCCAAGGCGCAGGTCGTCGTCGACACGGGCCACCACGCGCCCGGCACCAACATCGAGTTCATCGTCGCGACCCTGCTGCGCGAAGGCAAGCTCGGCGGGTTCGACTTCAACTCCCGCTTCTACGCCGACGACGACCTCATGGTCGGGTCCGCCGACCCGTTCCAGCTGTTCCGCATCCTGTACGAGGTCTCCCGGAACGGCGGTTTCGAGGCGGCGACGAACGTGGCGTTCATGCTCGACCAGTGCCACAACATCGAGGCGAAGATCCCCGCGGTCATCCGGTCGGTCATGAACGTCCAGGAAGCCACCGCAAAGGCACTGCTGGTCGACCGCGAGGCGCTGACGGCCGCCCAGCGCGCGGGCGACGTGCTGGAGGCGAACGCGGTGCTGATGGACGCGTACAACACCGACGTACGACCGCTGCTGCGCGAGGTCCGCGAGGAGATGGGCCTCGGTCCCGACCCGCTCGCCGCCTACCGGGCCTCGGGATGGCAGCAGCGGATCACCACCGAACGTGTCGGTGGCACCCAGGCCGGCTGGGGCGCCTGATCCCACCTCTCGCAACCCGCAAGGTCCCGACCAAGCAAGGAAGAGATCCACTCATGGCACTGCACCCCGAAGCCGCCGCCCTTCTCGCGCGGTCCCGTCGGCTGGGCTCCGACCCCCGTAACACCAACTACGCCGGTGGCAACGCGTCCGCCAAGGGCACTGATGTCGATCCCGTGACCGGGGGTGATGTCGAGTTGATGTGGGTCAAGGGGTCCGGTGGTGACCTCGGAACCCTCACCGAGGCGGGACTGGCCGTGCTCAGGCTGGACCGGATGCGGGCGCTCGCCGAGGTGTACCCGGGCGTGGAGCGCGAGGACGAGATGGTCGCCGCGTTCGACTACTGCCTGCACGGCAAGGGCGGTGCCGCTCCCTCCATCGACACCGCCATGCACGGGCTGGTCGACGCCGCCCACGTCGACCACCTGCACCCCGATTCCGGGATCGCGCTCGCCTGCGCGGCCGACGGGGAGAAGCTGACCGCCGAGTGCTTCGGGGACACCGTCGCCTGGGTGCCGTGGCGGCGGCCCGGGTTCCAGCTGGGGCTGGACATCGCCGCCATCAAAGCCGCCAACCCGCAGGCCATCGGGGTGATCCTGGGCGGGCACGGCATCACCGCCTGGGGCGACAGTGCCGAGGAGTGCGAGAAGAACTCGCTGCACATCATCCGCACCGCCGAGAAGTTCCTTCAGGAGCGCGGCAAGGCCGAGCCCTTCGGGCCCGTCCTCGACGGGTACGACGCCCTGCCCGAAGCCGAGCGCCGGGAGCGGGCCGCCGCACTCGCGCCGTACGTCCGCGCCCTCGCCTCCCAGGACAAGCCGCAGGTCGGGCACTTCAACGACTCCGAGCCGGTGCTGGAGTTCCTGGCCCGCGCCGAGCACCCCCGGCTCGCCGCGCTCGGCACCTCCTGCCCCGACCACTTCCTGCGCACCAAGGTCGCCCCCCTCGTCCTCGACCTGCCGCCGACCGCTCCGCTGGAGGAGGCCGTCACACGGCTCGGCGAACTGCACGCCGCCTACCGCGAGGAGTACGCCGCCTACTACCAGCGGCACGCCCTGCCCGACTCCCCCGCCATGCGCGGCGCCGACCCGGCGATCGTGCTGATCCCCGGCGTGGGCATGTTCTCCTTCGGCAAGGACAAGCAGACCGCCCGGGTCGCCGGTGAGTTCTACGTCAACGCCATCAACGTGATGCGGGGCGCCGAGGCCGTCTCCACGTACGCGCCGATCGAGGAGTCCGAGAAGTTCCGCATCGAGTACTGGGCCCTTGAGGAGGCCAAGCTCCAGCGGATGCCGAAGCCGAAGCCGCTCGCGACCCGGGTCGCGCTGGTGACGGGTGCGGGCAGCGGGATCGGCAAGGCCATCGCGCACCGGCTGGTCGCCGAGGGCGCGTGTGTCGTGATCGCGGACCTGAACGGTGACAATGCCTCCGCTGTCGCCGAGGAGCTCGGTGGCGCGGACAAGGCCGTCGCCGTGACCGTGGACGTGACCTCCGAGGAGCAGATCGCCGGCGCCTTCAAGGCCGCCGCGCTGGCCTTCGGCGGGGTGGACCTGGTCGTCAACAACGCCGGGATCTCCATCTCCAAGCCGCTCCTGGAGACCACCGCCAAGGACTGGGACCTCCAGCACGACATCATGGCCCGCGGTTCCTTCCTCGTCTCGCGCGAGGCGGCCCGGGTGATGATCGCGCAGAAGCTGGGCGGCGACATCGTCTACATCGCCTCCAAGAACGCCGTGTTCGCCGGCCCCAACAACATCGCCTACTCCGCCACCAAGGCCGACCAGGCCCACCAAGTGCGACTGCTCGCCGCCGAGTTGGGCGAGCACGGCATCCGGGTCAACGGCATCAACCCCGACGGCGTGGTGCGCGGGTCCGGGATCTTCGCCGCCGGCTGGGGCGCCCAGCGGGCCGCGACCTACGGCGTGGAGGAGGAGAAGCTCGGCGAGTTCTACGCGCAGCGGACCATCCTCAAGCGCGAGGTGCTGCCCGAGCACGTGGCCAACGCCGTCTTCGCCCTCACCGGCGGGGAACTGACCCACACCACCGGCCTGCACATCCCCGTCGACGCCGGTGTCGCAGCCGCCTTCCTCCGCTGACACCGCTCCGCGAGCGCGCCCGGGTCCACCGTGTCGATACGGCGGACCCGGGCGCGGCCCCGGCGGGAGTCCTCCGCCGACACTTCCACCCCGCCCCGCGCTCCGGCCCTGTTCCCGCGGCCTCTCCCCGAGCTGCTCGCTCCACTCCCTGTCCTGCTTCAACCGACCGTGCACACCGCGGAGGTACCCCACGTGAGCACCATCCCGCCGTCCTCCGCCTTCCCCTCCACGTTCGCGGCCGTGGATCTCGGCGCGACCAGCGGCCGCGTCATCCTCGGCCGGGTCGGACCGGACAACCTCGACCTCACCGAGGCCCACCGGTTCGCCAACACCCCCGTCAAGCTGCCCGACGGGCTGCGCTGGGACGTCCTCGCCCTCTTCCAGGGCATGCTCGACGGGCTGCGCGAGGCCGCCCGTGCCGGCGGCGTCAGCTCCATCGGGGTGGACACCTGGGCCGTGGACTACGGGCTCCTCGACGCCTTCGGTTCGCCGGTCGGCCACCCCTTCCACTACCGCGACAGCCGCACCGACGGAGTCGCCGAACACGTCTGGTCCCAGGTCGGACCCGCAGAACTGTACGAGATCACCGGCGTGCAGCATCTGCCGTTCAATACCGTCTTCCAGCTCGCCGCGGAAGCGGGCGGCGCACGGCTCGCCTCGGCCCGCTCCCTGTTGCTCATACCGGATCTGTTGATCCACTGGCTGACGGGATCCATCGGTGCCGAGGAGACCAACGCCTCCACCACCGGCCTCTTCGACGCCAGGGCCGGAACCTGGTCGAAGGACCTGCTGGAACGTCTCTCCGTCGACCCCGGTCTGCTGCCTCCGCTGCGGGCCCCGGGCGACCCGGCCGGAGTCGTCCTGCCGCACGTCGCCTCCTACACCGGGCTCGCCGCGGGCACGCCCGTCACCACCGTCGCCTCGCACGACACCGCGTCCGCGGTCGTCGCCGTGCCGGCCACGGAGCCCCACTTCGCCTACATCTCGTGCGGCACTTGGTCGTTGGCGGGCCTCGAACTGGACCGTCCGGTCCTGACCGAGGCGTCCCGGGCCGCGAACTTCACCAATGAGCGCGGAGTGGACGGGACCATCCGCTACCTGCGCAACATCATGGGGATGTGGCTGCTGGAGGAGTGCCGCCGCACCTGGGCCGCCAAGGGCCTGCCCGCGCACATCCCGAGTCTGCTCGCCGACGCGGCCCGCGCCGAGCCGTTCGCGGCGGTCATCGATCCCGACTTCCATGGGTTCCTCCCTCCCGGCGACATGCCTGAACGCATCCGGGAGTACTGCCGTCGCACGGGCCAACGCGTCCCCGGCAGTCGAGGTGCCGTGGTCCGCTGCATCCTGGAGAGCCTGGCCCTGGCCCATCGCCGCACGCTCCGTCAAGCCGCCGAACTCGCCGACCGCGACATCACCCACGTCCACCTCGTGGGCGGTGCGTCCCGCAACGACCTGCTCTGCCAGCTCACCGCCGACGCCATCGGCCTGCCCGTGATCGCCGGCCCGACCGAGGCCACCGCCATGGGCAACATCCTCGTGCAGGCCAGGACCGCCGGCCTGGTCGGCGACCTGCCCGCGATGCGCCGGCTCGTCGCCGACACCCAGCACCTGCGACGGTACGCCCCTCGCGGCGACACGGCCGCCTGGGACGCCGCCGAGGCCAGGATCTCGCCGACCGGAAAGGACGCGTGATGCGCGTCGCGCTCTTCGCCACCTGCGTCAACGACGCCGTCTATCCGTCCACCGCCATCGCCACCGTCAGGCTGCTCGAACGCCTCGGCGTGGAAGTGGACTTCCCCGCCTCCCAGACCTGCTGCGGTCAGCCGCAGTTCAACACCGGCTACCGCCGGGAGACCGAACCGCTGGTCCGCCGCACGGCCCGCGCGTTCGAGGGTTACGACCATGTCGTCACCCCGTCGGGGTCGTGTGCCGCGATGGTGCGGGACAACTACCCGCGTATCGGCGCCAGGGCCGCCGCGGAGGGACGCGGCGCCGAACTGGCGGACGCCGCCGCGTCGCTCGTACCGAGGACCTACGAACTGACCGAGTTCCTGGTGGACGTGTTGGGGGTGACGGATGTCGGGGCGTACTTCCCGCACACGGTGACGTACCACCCCTCCTGCCACGGCCTGCGCATGCTGGGCCTGGGCGACAGGCCCCGCCGGCTCCTCCAGGCGGTCAAGGGCCTGGAGCTGGTCGAGTTGCCGGGCGCGGAGGAGTGCTGCGGCTTCGGCGGGACGTTCGCCGTGAAGAACGCGGACGTCTCGACGGCGATGGGCGCCGACAAGGTGCGCAACGCGCTGTCGACGGGCGCGGAGGTGCTGTGCGGCGCCGACAACTCGTGTCTGATGCATATCGGCGGCATGCTGCGCCGCCAGAACGCCCCGCAGCGCCCGCTGCACCTCGCGGAGATCCTGGCGAGCACGGAAGAGGAGCCCCTGAAGTGAGCGGGACGTTCGTAGGCATGCCGGCCTTCCCGAAGGCGGCGCACGAGGCCGTGGGCAACCAGACGCTGCGGGGCAATCTGCGGCACGCCACGCACACGATCCGTGCCAAGCGGGCGCAGGCCGTCGCCGAGGTCTCCGACTGGGCGGAGCTGCGCGAGGCGGGCAAGCGGATCAAGGACCACACCCTGCGTCATCTCGACCGCTACCTCGTGCAGTTGGAGGAGTCGGTCGTGGCGGCGGGCGGCACCGTCCACTGGGCCGCCGACGCCGACGAGGCCAACGACATCGTGACCCAACTCGTCAAGATGACCGGCGAGTCGGAGGTCGTGAAGGTCAAGTCGATGGCCACGCAGGAGATCGGGCTCAACGAAGCCCTGGAGGCCGCGGGCATCCGGGCCTACGAGACCGATCTCGCCGAGCTGATCGTGCAGTTGGGCAAGGACCGCCCTTCCCACATCCTGGTCCCGGCCATCCACCGCAACCGGGGCGAGATCCGGGACATCTTCGAGCGCGAGATGAGCGAGTGGGGCCGCCCGGCACCCGAAGGCCTCACCGACACGCCCGCCGAACTGGCCGAGGCGGCACGGCTGCACCTGCGGGAGAAGTTCCTGCGGGCCAAGGTCGGCATCTCCGGCGCCAACTTCATGGTCGCCGACACCGGCACCCTGGTGGTCGTGGAGTCCGAGGGCAACGGACGGATGTGCCTGACCCTGCCCGAGACGCTGATCTCGGTCGTCGGCATCGAGAAGATCGTGCCGACCTGGCAGGACCTGGAGGTCTTCCTCCAGACCCTCCCCCGCTCCTCGACCGCCGAGCGCATGAACCCCTACACCTCCACCTGGACCGGCACCACCGACCAGGACGGCCCTCAGACCTTCCACCTCGTCCTCCTCGACAACGGCCGCACCGACACCCTCGCCGACGAGGTCGGCCGCCAGGCCCTGCGCTGCATCCGCTGCTCGGCCTGCCTCAACGTCTGCCCGGTCTACGAACGGGCCGGCGGACACGCCTACGGCTCGGTCTACCCCGGCCCGATCGGCGCCATCCTCAGCCCCCAACTCCGCGGCACCCAAAGCGAGATCGACGCCTCGCTGCCATACGCCTCCTCGCTCTGCGGGGCCTGCTACGAGGTCTGCCCCGTCGCCATCGACATCCCCGAGGTCCTCGTGCACCTGCGCGAGCGCGTCGCCGACCAGGGCGGGGCCGGGCACAGGCTGGAGAAGGCCGCGATCAAGGCGGCCGGCTGGGTACTGGACCGGCCGGCCGCGCTCGCGGCGGGTGAACGGCTCGCGGCGAGGACCCGCGCGCTGCATCCCAACCGCCTTCCGGGTCCCGGTGCCCGGCAGTGGACCGAGAGCCGCGACCTGCCGAAGATGCCCGCCGAACCGTTCCGCGACTGGTGGAGGAAGAACCGCCGATGACCGCCACCTCCCGTGACCGGGTTCTGGCCCGGGTACGACGCGCGCTGGCCGACGCGCCCGACGTCCCCGAGGTCTCCCGCGACTACCTCGTCAGCCATACACCCGACGCGCCGGACACGGTCCTCGACCTCCTGCACGAGAACCTCGCCGACTACCGGGCCGTCGTCCACCGTGCCACGGACGCCGAACTCCCGGCCCTGATCGGTCGCCTCCTCGCGGAACACGGTGCCGACCGGGTAGCCGTCCCGCCGGGACTGCCCTCCGCGTGGCTGGCCACCACCGACGCCGAACGGCTTCCCGACGACGGTCCGTTGTCGCCGTACGAACTCGACACCGTCGACGCCGTGATCACCGGCTGCGCCCTGGCGATCGCCGAGACCGGCACCATCGTCCTGGACGGCGGCCCCAGGCAGGGCCGCCGTGCCCTGACCCTCGTCCCCGACCTGCATGTCTGCGTCGTCCGCGCGGCCGATCAGATCGTGGCCTCCGTGCCCCAGGCCCTGCCCCGGCTCGATCCGGTCCGCCCGCTGACGTGGATCTCCGGCCCGTCGGCGACCAGCGACATCGAACTCGACCGGGTCGAAGGCGTACACGGCCCACGGAGCCTGCACGTGGTCGTCGTGGTCGGCTGAGCGTCGGCTCAAGCCGACCCGGTCGGCTCCGCGAAGGGAGCACGACCGGTGCTCACGGCCATCGGAGGACGTCGGCTACACGCCGCCGCCACCGGAGCGGACCGCGGTCCGCTCCTTGTCCGACCGCCCCGGCGGCGCGACCGCGGCCGAGGGGGCGCCGGCCATCCCGCGGGTCAGCCGCTCCCCCTCGATGTCCACGTCCGGCAGGACCCGCCGCAGGAACCGCGGCAGCCACCACGCCCGGTCGCCGAGGACGGCCATCACCGCGGGTACCAGCGCCATACGGACGACGAACGCGTCCAGCAGCACACCGACACCGAGGGCGAATCCCATCCCCTTGATGACCTGCATGTCCGCGAAGACGAAGGACCCGAAGACGGCGATCATGATCAGGGCGGCGGCGGTGACGACCTTGGAGCCGTGCCCGAAGCCCCGGATCATGGCGTCGGCGGCCGTCCGTCCGTGGGCGTACTCCTCACGCATCCGCGAGACGAGGAACACCTCGTAGTCCATCGCCAGGCCGAAGAGGATGCCGACGAGCAGCATCGGCAGGAAGCTCAGCACCGGTCCGGTCTCCTTGATCCCGAGCAGGCCGGAGAGCCAGCCCCACTGGAACACCGCCACCATGGCTCCCAGGGAGGCACCCAGCGACAACAGGAAGCCCAGGGCCGCCTTCAGCGGTACGGCGACCGCGCGGAAGACCACGATCAGCAGGACGAGTGCCAGGCCCATCACCAGCAGGCAGTACGCGGGCAGGGCGGCGGAGAGCTTGTCCGCCACGTCGATGTTGACCGCGGTGGTGCCGGTGACGTCGACGGCCGTGCCGGTGCGGTCCTCGACGGCGTCGCGGGCGTGCCGGATCTCCGCCAGGACCCGCTTGGTGGCCTCCGTCTCGGGGCCGCTGGTCGGGGTGACGCTGATCAGGGCGGCGTCGCCGGACTTCGAGGCCACCGCGGGGGACACGGCGGCCACGCCCGGCAGCCGTTGCACGGTCGAGGTGAGTTCCCCGGCCGCGGACGCCACCGCCTTCTTCCCGCCCTGGACGAGGACGACGAGCGTGCCGCTGTAGCCGGGCCCGAAGCCGTCGTCGACGAGTTTCTGGGCACGGGCCGCGGAGGTGTCGGGGTCCTGTGTGCCGCCCAGTCCGAGCCGCAGGTCGGCCGCCGGGAGGGCGAGGATCCCCAGGCCGAGCAGGGACACCACGAGCACGGTCCAGCGGCGCCGCGCCACCAGGGTGGCCCAGCGCACGCCCGTGGCCGGGCGATCCGTCCGGCGGGCGGCGCGCTCGGTGGAGCGGCGCAGCACCGGCACCGTGCTGGTGGCGATCCGCCTGCCCATCAGGCCCAGCACGGCGGGGAGCAGGGTGACGGCGATCAGTACGGAGACCACCACGGTCACTGCGGCGCCGAGGCCCATCACCGTGAGGAAGGGGATGTTCACCACGGACAGCGCGGCCAGCGCGATCACGACCGTGGCGCCCGCGAACACGACCGCGCCGCCCGCCGTGCCGGTCGCGAGCCCGGCCGACTTCTCGGGGTCCATGCCGTCCCTGACCTGGGTCTGGTGGCGGGAGACGATGAAGAGGGCGTAGTCGATGCCGACGGCGAGGCCGAGCATCACGGCGAGGATGACCGAGGTGCTGTCCATCGTGACGACGCTGGTCAGGGACAGCAGGCCCAGGACGCCGACGGCCACTCCGACGAGCGCGGTGGCCACCGGGACGATCGCGGCGCGCAGGGAACGGAAGACGAGGACCAGGACGCCCAGGGCGATCAGCACGCCCACCGCTTCCCCGGGCCCCATCACCTCGACCTTGGCCTGGGAGAACGCGTCACCGCCGAGCTCCACGGTCAGTCCGGCCCGACGGGCCCCGGCGGCGGCCTCCTCGACGCCTGTCCTGGTGGCCTCGGGGAGGGTGTCGCCCTTCTCGGCGGAGAAGGTCAGCTGGGCGATGCCCGTCATGCCGTCGGCCGACACCGTTGCGGCCTTCACGTCCGGGGCAATGGCCGCGGTCACACCGGGGACACGGGCCACCTCGTCGACGGTGAGGCGCACGGTCCTCGCGCTGTCACCGGCGCTGACGGTCGCGCCGTCCGGCGCCCGGAAGACGATCTTCCCGGTGGTGTGCGTGTCGTCCGTGGGGAACTTCGCCCGCACCACGTCGAGCGTGCGCTGGGCCTCGGTGCCGGGAATGGTGGTGGCGGAGGCGAACGGCCTCATCAGACCGAGCGCGGCCACCACCGCCACGAGCAGCAGGACGGACCAGGCGCCGATGACGGACCATTTACGCCGGTAGGCGAAACGGCCCAGGCGGTACAGAAGCGTGGACACGCGAGTACTCCCGGATGCCGGAGAAGGGGAAGGGATCTGTGTGATCCACGCTAGGAACCCGGCGCCCGTCTCCCCGCCGGAACGGCCTCCTGGAGCCGGACTTCACACACAACTCCCATGGAGCGGGGGCCCGGCGATCCGACATGATCGAACGACACCACGGGGGCGCGGCATGCACGACGGGAGAAGCACGCGATATGAGTGACCAGAACTCCGCGCACGGCGCCTCGGGGCCGCCGCGGCTCGGACGGCTTCTGGTGGTCGACGACGAGCCGGCGATCCTGGACACCGTGGACCGGTTCCTGCGGTTCATCGGATACGACGTCCGTACCGCCGCCACGGCGAAGGAGGCCCTGACGGCGGCGCGGGACTTCCTGCCCGAACTGATCCTGCTCGACGTGATGCTGCCGGACGGCGACGGCTTCGAGGTGATGCGGCGCCTGCGCGCCGACGGTCTGCCGCACGCCGTTGTCTTCCTCACCGCCCGCGACACCCGGCAGGACCTGGTCAGGGGGCTCACCGCGGGCGGCGACGACTACATCACCAAGCCCTTCGGCCTGGACGAGGTGGCCGCCCGGATCGGTGCCGTGCTGCGCCGTACCCGGCGCACCGACCGGGACGATACGGTCCTGCGGGTGGCCGACCTGGAACTGGACCAGGCCACGTACACGGTGCGCCGTGCCGGGACCGCCGTCGACCTGTCCCCCACGGAGTTCAGGCTGCTGCGCTACCTGATGCTGCACAGTGGACGGGTGGTCCCCCGCGCCCAGCTCCTCGACCATGTCTGGTCGTACGACTTCAACGGAGACGACACCGTGGTCGCCACCTACGTCAGCTATCTCCGGCGCAAGCTCGACCCGCTGGGTCCCCCGCTGATCCACACGCAGCGCGGCGTCGGTTACAGCGTCCGGGAGCCGGGGTGCTGAACCGGATCCGCCGGTGGCCGCTGCGGACCCGGCTCGGCACGCTCGTCACCGCCCTGTGCGCGTGCGCCATGGCCGCCACCGCGTTCGCCTGGGTCGTCAGCGGGGACGCGGCCGTCATCGTGACCGTCGAACTGGCCGGACTGACCGGCGTGGCGGTGGTCAGCACCGCCGTGGTGCGCCGCGAACTGCGTCCCCTGGAGCGGGCCGCGGACACCGCCGACGCGATCGCGGCCGGCGAGTTCGGTCAGCGGCTCACCGTGGCCGCCACCGGCCCGGCCACCGAGGTCGGCCGGCTCGCCGAGGCGCTGAACGGCATGCTCGAACAGATCCAGAGCGCCCTCAGCGCACGCGAGCGGTCGGAGGAGCGAATGCGCCAGTTCGTGGCCGACGCCTCGCACGAGCTGCGTACCCCGCTGCAGTCCCTGCGCGGCTACGCCGAGCTCTACCAGCGGGGCGCGCTGCCGGACACGGCCGCGGTGGACGAGGCCGTGGACCGCATGCTGTCCGAGATCCGCCGGATGACGCGGCTGGTCGAGTCCCTGCTGACGCTGGCCCGGTTCGACGAGGAGGACGAGGCGGACCTGGAGCCGGTCGACCTCAGCCGGATCGCCCGCGACTCCTGTCGTGACGCCGCCGCGGTCGAACCGGAGCGACTGTTCCTGCCGGACATCGAGGCCGGAGTGGTCGTCCTGGGCGACGAGGCCCAGCTGCGGAGCCTGCTGGCCAACCTCCTCGGCAACGTCCGTATGCACACGCCCTCGGGCGCCCCCTGCCACGTCGAGGTGCGTACCGCGGGAGACGAGGCACTGCTCCGGGTCGAGGACGAGGGGCCGGGCATCCCGGGGGACGCCGTCGCCCACGTCTTCGACCGCTTCTACCGGGCCGACAAGGGGCGCAGCCGCGCCCGCGGGGGCAGCGGACTGGGGCTCGCCATCGTCGCCGCCGTGTCAGAGCTGCACGGCGGCCGGATCCGCCTCGACAGCGCCCCGGGCCGCGGCACCCGGGTGGACGTGATCCTGCCCCTTCCGCACCGGCCGGCCCGAGAGGCCCTGTGAACGGCGCTGATGACCGGCACTTCGCCATGAACGTCGTCCCTGCGACCGGCGGAACAGCATGGCGGGGATCGCGGGCAGGACGGTCCTGATCGTCGGCGCCTCGTCGGGACCGGTACGGAGGTCGCGCGCCTGCTCGCTCCCGGCGGCAACCGGCTTGTCCTCACGGCGCGGCGGGCCGCCGTGGCGGAGTTCGGCGGTGTGGACGTGGCGCTGCTCAACGTCGGCCAGGGACCGGACATGTCCATGGACCAGGTGTCCGTGGCCGACGTCTCACGGATCATGGCCCTCGACCACGGCACGGTGGTGAACTGCCTTGTCCCGTTGGTCGCGCAGATGGAGGCCAGTGGGCCGGGGGCCTGATCGCGCACGGCAACCAGCCGGCCGGCCTGATGGGCCTTCCCCGCCGGGACCCCTCCTCCACGGCGAAGGCCGCCGCGCGCACTCTTCTCGACGAGGCACGGGGCGAACTGGCGCCCCGGGGCAGCCGGTACGCCTCGATCCACCCCGGCTTCGTCGCCACCGACCGGATCAGCGAGGACGGTCCTGCCGAAGCCCTTCCAGATCCGCCAGGACCGCGCGGCGCGACATGTCGTACGGGCCCTGGAGAGGGAACCGGCGCGGGCGTACTTCCCCTGGCCCGCGGCGGCGTCGGTGCGCACGCTGCGGGCCCTGCCCACGCCGGTCTCCGACCTCCTGCTCAGGAGGCTTGCCTCCGGTCAGGAGGGCGGCGCCGTCAGGCGCGGCCCTCCAGTTCGGCGAACTTCGCCTCCAGGTCGGCGAGGAACTTCTCGGCGTTCGGGATCATCCCCGCGATCGTGCGGACCGTGGTCCCGGCGGGGGCGGCCCCCGACCCGCTCTCGATGAACTCGGCCGCCTCCGGGATGTAGGAGATCAGCAGGTCCTTGAAGGCGCGGGCGGCCTCCTCGCGGTCCAGCAGGGCGTCGATGTCCATGTCCACCGACAGCGGGGGCAGTTCGGCCTCCTCGGAAGCGAGCGTCACCGTCCAGCTGTGACGGCCCGAGCCGACCCCGACGATCTCGTCCCCGTCCGGCAGGAGGACCTCGGCGGTGGTGTTGGGCGGCACCAGCGCCTCGACCGTCACCTCCGCCCCGGTCCGGGTCCAGGAGACCGCCGCCTCGCCGTACGGGGTACGCAGCTTCGCGCCGGCGTGGGTGAGGCCGCCGCCGGGGCGGGGCTGGATGCGCAGGCGCCGGTAGCCGGGGGCTGCGGGGGCCAGACCGGCGACGGTGCGGTGCAGCCAGTCGGCGACGGCGCCCAGGGCGTAGTGGTTGAAGGAGGTCATCCCGCTGGGGTTGACGGTGCCGTCGGGCAGCAGGCTGTCCCAGCGCTCCCAGATCGTGGTGGCGCCCATGGTCACGGGGTAGAGCCAGGACGGGCACTCCGTCTGGAGGAGCAGCCGGTACGCGGTGTCCTCGTGCCCGGTGCGGGTCAGGGCGTCGCAGACCAGCGGGGTGCCGACGAAGCCCGTGGCGATCTTGTGCCCGTTGCCCCGGACCAGCCTCGCCAGCCGCTCGCCGGCGCGGTCGCGCTGGGCGTCGGAGTCCAGCAGTTCGAAGCAGATCGCCAGGGCGTACGCGGTCGGCGCGTCGGACATCATCCGGCCCGCGTCGGTGACGTACTCCCGCTGGAACGCCGTCCTCACCTCGCCGGCCAGGGCTCCGTAGCGTTCGGCGTCCTCGGTGTGGCCCAGGATCGCGGCGGTGCGGGCGAGGAGTTCGCTGGAGCGGGCGAAGTAGGCCGTGGCGACCAGTTCGCCCGGGGTCGCGGCGCCGTCGGGCCGCCCGGCGGGGGCCGTCGGGTCGAGCCAGTCACCGAACTGGAAGCCGCTGTCCCACAGCCGGCTGTCACCCGCGAGCGAGGCCACGTGCTCCACCCAGGCCCGCATCGAGCCGTACTGGGCCGCCAGGACCCCGGTGTCGCCGTAACGCTCGTGGAGCACCCAGGGCACGAACACGGCCGCGTCGCCCCAGGCCGCGGTCGGGGTGTCGGCCCCGGCCACGCCCACCCGGGGCACCACGAACGGCACCACACCGTCCGCGCTCTGCTCGACGGCGAGGTCGGCGAGCCAGGAGCCGAGGAAGCCGGCGCTGTCGTAGAGGTAGGAGGCGGTCGGTGAGAAGACCTGGATGTCACCGGTCCAGCCGAGCCGCTCGTCACGCTGCGGACAGTCGGTCGGAACGTCGAGGAAGTTGCCTCGCATGCCCCACACGACGTTCTCGTGCAGGCGGTCGACGAGTTCGTCGGAGCACTCGAACGATCCCGTGCGCTCCAGGTCGGAGTGCAGGACCACGGCACGCACCGTGGTCGGGTCGAAGTCGTCCGGCGCTCCCGTGATCTCGGCGTACCGGAAGCCGTGGAAGGTGAAACGGGGTTCGAAGACCTCCTCACCCTCTCCGCGCAGGGTGTAGGTGTCGGTCGCGGCGGCCGTGCGCAGGGGCCTGGTGCACAGTTCGCCGTCCTCCAGTATCTCGGCGTGCCGCAGGGTGACCTGGGTGCCGCTCGCTCCGGTCACGGTCAGCCGCAGCCGGCCCACCAGGTTCTGGCCGAAGTCGAGGAGCGTCTTGCCGGAGGGGGTGGCCGTCACGGAGACGGGGGCGATCTCCTCGATCCGGCGTACCGGAGGGCCGTCGGGCGCCACGAGGGTGCCGAGGTCACGTTCCAGGACGCGCACCCCGCGCCAGCCCGACTCGTCGTGGTCGGGCAGCGACCAGCCGGACCGCTCCAGCCGGGCGTCGTACGCCTCGCCGTCGTAGATGCCCGAGGAGAGGACCGGACCGGTCGCCGCACGCCACGAGCCGTCGGTCGTGATCCGCTCGGTCGTGCCGTCGGTGTACTCCACCTCCAGCTGGGCCAGCAGGGCGAGCCGGTCGCCGTAGACCGCGCGCGTCTTGCCGTCGAAACCGATGCGCCCGCGGAACCATCCCTCCCCGAGGACCGCGCCGATCGCGTTGCGGCCAGGCCGGAGCAGGTCGGTGACGTCGTGGGTGCGGTAGCGCAGGCGCTTGTCGTACGCCGTCCAGCCCGGGGCGAGGACCTCGTCGCCGACGCGGACGCCGTTGATCTCCGCCTCGAACACGCCGAGCGCGGTGGCGTACAGGCGTGCCCTGCGCACCGGGCCGCGCAGCTCGAACTCGCGGCGCAGGAACGGCGAAGGCTGGTCCGTCTGCGGGTCCTCGTCCCAGTCCGGGGTGACGAAGACGGCCGACCAGTCGTCCGGAGCGAGCAGCCCGGCCTCCAGCGGTGCCGGGGTGCTCCAGGGGGAGACGGCGCCGTCGGAGCCGGTGACCCGGACCCGGATGTCGGCCCTGCCACGCGCCGGGAGCGCGTCGAACGGCCAGGGCACGAGAACGGAGTCGGCCGACTCGACCCGCACCGTGACGGCGGGACCGTCGCCGCCCGGCACGGTCAGCTCGACCTCGTACGCCGTCTGGGTCCAGTCCCGGGCCTCGGTGAGCGTGGTCCACGACAGCCGCGGACGGGCGGTTCCGAGACCGAGCGCATCGCGCACGTGCTCGAACCGGACATCGCTCACGACACCCGTCCGGTCAAGGGTTTCCTGACTCACCTGTGGTCCTCACTTTCGCGCCGGCACGACCGTGTGCCTGTGTACATCATGAGTCGCCACGATGGTCTGAATCGATTCAAACACCGCGGGCCGGAGCCCGAGCCACCCGAGACGGTGGCCGTGAAGATCCAGACGGCGACTCAAAAAAGTTATGAGCGAAACCCTAGCCACGAATCCCGAACGTAGCTAGGTTTCCGCCATGTGAACTTCTCGTTGACTCTGGATCCAACCGGTTCAGAGGCCTGCGGGAGCCGCACTCCGGCCCACGTCACGCCCGCCCGCTCGTCACGGCCGAACGGCCGGAACCAGACGGGTTGACAGACCGGAGCACGACTCCCACCATGACCGCCACGGAGTTGAAAGGTTCCAACCGGCGGGCGCCGTTCTGTATCCGCCCACACCCTCGGACGCGTCGTTCGTCCCGTACGAACCTCCCCACCGACCCGACGAGGTCCCTCAAAGCCCCACCTCCGCTCACCACCCTCCCTCCGAAGAGAGGCCACATCGCCGTGTCTTCCTCCACCACGCCCTCGCCATCACCCGCGACCACACCGGCACCGGCGGCCAAGGCTCCCCGAGCCGGCATGGGCGCCCGTTTCGCCCTCATCGCCCTCGCCCTGATGTGGCCCACCCAGCTGCTGTCGCTGGCCGGCCTGCTCGGCGGCAACGCCCAGGCCTCCGTGGCGATCCACTTCCGCACCACCGAAATCGGCTGGTTCATCCTGGTCAACGCGCTGGTCGGCACCGTGGTCGCGCCGTTCGCCGTGAAGCTCTCCGACTTCTACGGCAAGCGCAACGTCATGATCGTCATCACCGTCATCGGCCTCGCGGGCGACATCATCGCGGCTTTGGCCAACAACTACGCCACGCTGCTGATCGGGCGCGGCATCGCCGGCTTCTACGCCCCCATCGCGGCCCTGGCCTACGCGTCCGTCCGTGAGCTCTTCCCGCCCAAGCACGTGGGTGCGGCCAGCGGCATCATCGGCAGCGGCATCGCCTTCGTCGCCATCGGCGGGCCCTTCCTCACCGGCTGGGTCATCGACAGCTTCGGGTGGCGGGGCGTCATGTGGTCGCTGGCCATCGCCACGGCCATCGGCCTGCTGCTCCTGCTCACGCTGGTTCCGGAGACCCCGCACCGCGTGGAGCGGACCAAGGTGAACTGGCTGGGCGGCCTCCTCCTCGGCGGCGGCGCGGCGGCCCTCACCTACGGCATCGGCAAGGGCGGCGAGTGGGGCTGGACCGACGCGGGCACCCTGGCCTACATGTTCGGCGGTGTCGCGGCGGTCCTGCTCTACATCGTCACCGACCTCAAGGTCGCCCACCCGCTGTTCGACCTGACGATGGCCTCCCGCCGTGGCGTCTGGTCCGTCTTCCTGGCCACCGCCCTGGTCGGCGCGACCATCTTCGGAACCGGCATCATCGGCCAGCTGCTCGTGCTCTACCCGAAGATCCCCACGGTCTCCGACGGTCTCGGCATGACCGCCACGCACTACGCGGTCATCGGCATCCCGGCCAGCATCCTGATCCTCGTCGTCGGCTTCGGCACCGGTGTGGCACTGCGCAAGGTCGACGCCCGACTGCCGCTGGCGCTCGGTGCCGCGTTCGCCGCCGTCGGGTTCGTGCTCCAGCGGAGCTGGCACTACAACAGCACCCAGCTGATGCTGCTGGGCGTCTTCTCCGCGATCGCCATGGGCCTGATGGTGTCCTCCATCCCGGTCCTGATCATCGAGGCGGTCACCCCCGAGGAGCAGGCGACCGCCAACGGTCTGCAGAGCCTGGCCCAGGGCGTGCTGACGACCATCGTCACCCAGATCGTCTACGTGATCCTCGCCAAGGACAGCACGGTGGCCCAGGGCACCCGCTTCTACCACGACGCCGGCTACAAGAACGCCATGCTGTTCGGCGCCGCCATGGCGGTGGTCGGACTGCTGTCCGTCGCCCTCATCCCGCGGCTCAAGCGCGCCGAGGACGTCGAGGCGGGCGACGCCGTGGCCGCCTGACCCCTCTCCCGCCCCGGGGCCGCCGCCAGACCATTGCCCCGTCGCGGCGGCCCCGGCTCCCCCACACCCGCCAGGAAGGCAGGAACGGCCCATGACCCGTCGGCAGACGGTGGACGAAGCGGACCTCACCCGGCGCCTCGACGCCATGTCCCTCAAGGAGAAGGTGACCCTGCTCACCGGCGGCGACGCCTGGACCCTGACACCGGTCGCCGCCGCCGGCCTCGCTTCCCTCACCCTGTCCGACGGGCCCGTGGGCCCCCGCGGCCCCTCCTTCGGCGGCGACACCCCGCCCGCGCTGCTCTTTCCCAGCCCGAGTTCGCTGGCCGCGGCCTGGGACGAGGACACCGCGTACGAGACGGGCCGGCTGATGGGCCTGAAGGCGAGGGAGATCGGTGTCCATGTCCTCCTCGCCCCCACCGTCAACCTCCACCGCTCCCCGTTGGGCGGCCGGCACTTCGAGTGCTACTCCGAGGACCCGCACCTGACCGCCCGTGTCACGGTCGGTTTCATCAGGGGCGTGCAGTCGGCGGGGGTCGCCGCCACCGTCAAGCACTTCGTGGGCAACGACTCCGAGACCGAACGCATGACGTACGACGCCCGGATCGACGAGAAGACCCTGCGGGAGGTCTATCTGCCGCCCTTCGAGGCGGCCGTGCGCGAGGCCGGCGTGTGGGCAGTGATGGCCGCCTACAACTCCGTCAACGGCACGACCATGACCGAGAACGGCCGGCTGCTGATGGAGGTGCTCAAACAGGAGTGGGGCTTCGACGGCGTGGTGGTGTCCGACTGGCAGGCCGCCAGGACGACCGAGGCGTCCGCCCTCGCGGGACTCGACCTGGTGATGCCTGGCCCGGACGGGCCGTGGGGCGACGCGCTGATCGCAGCTGTGGAGCAGGGCGCCGTGCCGCCGGCCGTGATCGACGACAAGGTACGGCGCATCCTGCGGCTGGCGGCCAGGGTCGGCGCCCTCGACGAAGTGGCCGGTCCCGGACACATCCCGGTTCCCCCGGACGTCCGCTCCCGCATGCGGCAACTGGCGGTCCAAGGGTCCGTCCTGCTTCGCAACGACGGACTGCTGCCGATGCGGCCCGGCACCCTGCGCAAGGTGGCCCTCATCGGCCCCAACGCGGTGCGCTTCGCCACCCAGGGCGGTGGCAGCGCCCAGGTCACACCGGAACACGTGGTCACCCCACTCGACGGACTGCGCCGGGCGCTGGGCGAAGACATCGAGATCACCGTCCACCCGGGCGTCTTCCCGCACACCAAGCTCCTGCCGCTCGACGGCGGGACGGCCACCGACCCCGTCACCGGGGAGCCCGGTGTCCGGCTGGACTACCTGGACGCCGACGGCAACCTCGTCTCCGACGAGCACAAGGATCCGGCGAACTGGTGGTTCCCGATCATCCTCGGTGCCGGAGTGGAGGAACTGACCGTCCGCACGCGTCTCGGACTGCGGGACTCCGGCACCCACCGGCTTTCCGTCATCGGCACCGGTCACTTCACCCTGCGCGTCCCCGGGCACGAACCACTGACCCACGAGCAACTCCAGGAGGGCGACGACATCGCCGCCCTGCTGCTCAACCCGCCCTCACACACGTTCGCCTTCCCCGCCGTCCGCGGCGAGACGGACATCATGCTGAGCGTCCGTCCACAGCGCAACCTCCCCTACCCCGTCACCCTGCTCGGCCTCGGCTACGACGTCCCCCGCGGCACCGACGAGGACGAGCTGGAGGCGGCCGTCGCCGCCGCTGCGGAAGCGGACGCCGTCGTGCTGATGGTCGGCAGCGACTCCGACACCGAGGCCGAGAACGTCGACCGTACGACGCTCACCCTGCGGGGCCGGCAGGACGAACTCGTCGAGCGGGTCTGCGCCGCCAACCCGCGCACCGCCGTCGTCGTCAACGCCGGCTCCCCCTTCCTCCTCCCCTGGGCCGAGCGGCCCGCCGCCCTGCTCTGGTCCTGGTTCCCCGGCCAGGAGGGCGCAGACGCCATCGCCGACGTCCTCACCGGCGCCGAGCCCGGTGGCCGTCTGCCCACCACCTTCCCCACCGCCGAAGCCGACGTACCGGTCCTGTCCACGCAGCCGGTGGACGGCACGCTGGACTACTCGGAAGGCGACCTCATCGGCCACCGCGGCTACGCCGCACACGGCACCACACCCCTGTTCCCCTTCGGGCACGGGCTGTCGTACACGACGTGGGACTACGAGGACTTCGTCGTGACCGGTGACATCGAACGCGGGCTCTCGATCCGGGTCACGCTCCGCAACACGGGCGGCCGCGCGGGCCGCGAGGTCGTCCAGGCGTACCTGGACCCGGCGGGCGACGAGCCGCAGCGCCTCATCGGTTTCGCCGCGGTCGAGGCGGGGGCGAGTGAGGCCGTGATCGCCACGATCACCGTGCCGGCCGAGACCCTCACCGTCTGGAGTGCGGCCGGGTGGGTTCCGCGCACCGGTCCGCACCGCATACGGGTGGGGCGCTCCGCGGCCGACCTGCGGCTGACCGCCGCCGTACCCCGCGCGTCATGATCACTGTCGGCGCCCCGGCCAACCCGCACGCCCATGAGTGAAGTACGGTCTGACCGTGAGCACACCACGCAAACCGAGAGGCCCGTACCGCAAGGGACTGGAGCGCCGCAAGCAGATTCTGCGGGCGGCTCTGGAGGTCTACAGCGAGCAGGGCGAGCGCGGCTCGTCACTCAAGGAGATCGCCGACCGCGTGGGCATGTCCCAGGCGGGTGTGCTGCACTACTTCGATTCCCGGGAGGACCTGCTGCTGGCCGTACTGGCCGAGCGGGACGCCCTGGACACCGAAGCGGTCGTCGATGTGATGTCGCCGGGCGAGGCAGTGGCCCGGACCGTCGGTCACAACGCCCGGCAACCGGGTCTGGTCGACCTGTTCGTGACCCTGTCCGCCGCCGCATCGGACCCGGAGCATCCCGCCCACGCATTCTTCAAGCGGCGGTACACCGAGCTGAGCGCCCAGATCCAGAACGGCCTGGACCACGGGAAACAGGAGCAGCGCATCCGCGAGGACGTCGACTCCGAGCTCATGGCACGACTGCTGCTCGCGGTGTCCGACGGCATCCAGCTGCAGTGGCTCCTGGACCCGAGCGTCGACATGACCGTGCTGGTCGAAGCGTTCAACCGGATGTGCGGCCCCCACGTGGGCGAGAGCACGGACGGCACGCCCATCGGCGAGAACGACTGACACACACGGGTACCCGTGCGCGGCGGACAGCCGTGCCGACGGACGATCGGCGACTCGATGACCCGGCAACGCATGAGGCCCATACCTCGTGCTGCCCCGAAGGGTTCGCAGTGCAACGCTCACCTCAGCGTGATCTTCCGGGCAGCGCCCTCGAATCCCGCGGGCGTGGTCCTGCCACGTGCGTGTCCGCCGGTCAGCCGACGGCATCGCACGCCTGCCCACCGTGGCGGTCCCTTCCCCGCCTGAGCATCCGACAAAAGCGACGAACAGCCCCTCCGCCGCGATCGCCTGTCCGACACCGACCTGCTCTTGCCCACCTCGGCCGAGGTGGCGGTCGTCGGCCCGCCACTGCGCCGATCCGAGGCAGCCGCTGACGACGTCCGGCGATCCACACACCATGAGCCCGCACATCACGGAGGGGAACCATGAGTCCGCACTTCCGCCACCTCGCAGCTCTCGGGAGCTCGTTCGCCTCGGGCCCCGGGATCGCGCCGATCGCGAACCGGGCGGCCGGGCGCTCGGCACTGAACTACCCCCACCTAGTCGCCCGGCGGCTCGGCGTCGAGCTGACTGACCTGACGGTGTCGGGAGCGACGGCCTCCACCGTCCTGGACAGTCCGCAGCGCCGCATGCGGAAGGAATTCCCGCCGCAACTCGAGGGCGTGCCCTCCCACGCGGATCTGGTGACGATCACGGTGGGCGGCAACGACCTGAACTACATCGGCAGCATGTTCACTGTCGCCATCGCGGGTCGGTTGTTGTCCTCCCCCTGGGCCCGTCAGCTGCGGGCTGTGCTGCACCGGCCCCAGGTGCCGCACCCGACGGCCGAGACCGTCGAGCGGGCGACCGCCGGCCTCTGCAGGGTGGTCGAAGGGGTGCGCCGACGGGCACCCGGCGCCCGAATCCTCCTCGTCGACTACCTGACCGTCATCGGGCCCGGGACCCGTCCCAGCCGTGCGGCACCGTTCGCCGAGGCCGACATCGACGCCCTGAGGCGGCTGGGAGAGACGGTCGCCCAGGTCTTCGAGGCCGCCGCATCCCGGTCGGACGCGGAGCTCGTGCGGATGGGGGAACGCAGCTGTGGGCATGAGCTGGGGTCGGCGGATCCTTGGGTGTGCGGCCTGCCGGACCGGCTCCGTCATCTCGGGAAAGTGACACCGTTCCACCCGACCGCGGAGGGCATGCGCGCTGTCGCCGACGCCGTCGTCGAGCACCTGAAGAACTGAACGCAGCCCCGGGAGACCCGCATCGACGAGGACCGCCGCTGCAGGCTCCGCCGCCGACAGGCCAGGGCCCATGGCCCGCGACCGACATGAAAAATGACTACCGTGATAGAGCTCAACCTGTTTCAGAGCGGACATAGGGTCATGCCCTTTCCCCAAGCACAAGACCAGCCGTTCGCCTTCGACGGCTTGCCTGCCGCCGCAGCCGACGTCACCGGCGTGATTGTGTGCCGGCCCGACTCGGCGGCGGCGCCGACGGAGTCACCACCTGCAAGCCCTGCGGCCACCCCCACACAGGTTGTGATCGACCGCGAGCGGAGCGTCGCACCCCTCGACGTGCTTGCTTCCCAGCACAGCACCGGGATCGCTCTGCACGACACCGACGTGGCAATCGTGCAGACCAGCGCGTCGTCCGGGGTCACGGGCGGCCCCGGCGTCCCGATCGCCAACCAGGCAGACGATGTGGTGTCCTGGGATGACGCCAAGGGCGTCGAGCTGATGCTTCGCCCGGTTCCGGAAACCGGCACCCCAGCGGTCGACGGCGAGCGTCGGGTACGACTACGGCACGGCCCGGCACCCTGGCGAGGCCTCTCGCGCTACGTCTTCCGGCTGCAGAACTCCCAGGTCAACCCCACTGGGTGGCGGTGATGTTCATGGAAACAACCGAGCAAATGCTCGCCCGTCGGCGGCTGGAACTGTCCCACGAGGCGGCCCTACGCGTCGGGGGCTCTCTGGACGTTCGGCGCACCGCACAGGATCTGGCCGACGTGCTCGTTCCGACCCTCGGTGACCTCGCGGGGGTCGAACTGGCGCAGGCCGTGTTCGACGGCACCGACCCCCCGCGTGGGCTGGGCGGGGGAGATCTTCATCTGCGCCATGCCGCGCTGGCGCCCGCCACGGTCGGCCCGCTGACCGGCATCGACCTCGGTGACGAGCTTCCGCCGGTCCCCGACAGCCCTCTGCTGCGCGGCCTCCAGCAGGGCATCACAGTCACCCTCGGACGGGACGAGCTCACCGCCATGCTCGGAGACCCCGAGCTGGTCGAGCTTCTCCTGCCCAAGTCCTTCAGCTGGGTGATGCTGGCCCCTCTCTGGGCGCGCGGCTTCCTGCTGGGCGACGTGACCGTCTGGCGCATCGACCGGTCCGATCCCTTCACCCAGGAGGACGCGGACCTGTTGACCGAGGTCGCCTCGCGCGCCGCGCTCGCCCTCGACAACGCCCGACGGTACACGCGTGAGCACCGTGCGGCGGTCGCGCTGCAGGAACGTATGCTTCCGCCGGCCACCACCGACACCCCCGCGGCCGAGACCGCAGGCGCCTATCTCCCCGCAGGTGACGGAGTTGACATCGGTGGGGACTGGTTCGACGCTCTGGCGCTGCCCTCGCTCAGGGTCGCCCTCGTCATCGGCGACGTGGTCGGCCACGGCATGCATGCGAGCGCCGGCATGGGGCGGCTGCGTGCCGCCATCCAGACTCTGGCCGACCTCGAACTGGAACCCGAAGAAGTGCTCACACGCATCGCGGACCTCGTCAATCGCCTCGCTGCGGAGGCGCCGCCCGCGGAGCAGGACGGCATCGGGGCCACGTGCCTGTACGCGGTCTACGACCCGGTCACCGGGCGCTGCACCATGGCCAGCGCCGGTCACCCTCCCCCCGTCGTCATCCGGCCCGACGGGACCGTGCACATCGTCGCAATCTCCCCCGGGGCTCCGCTCACCGTCGGCGGCATGCCGTACGAGACGACCACCATCGACATCGAGCCCGGTAGCGTCCTCGCCCTCTACACAGACGGCCTCATGGAACGGGAGAGCCTGGACCTCGACGACGCCCTGCGAAGGCTGACCACCCGTCTCGCGGTGTCATCCGGTCCGGAAGCCGACCTGGTGGATGTCGGCCAGGCGCTGCTCGCCGACCTCGCGGTCCAGCCGCGGCGCGACGACATGGCCCTTCTGCTGGCGCGCACACGGTCGATTCCGAAGGAGGCAACCGCTCTGTGGGAGTTCCGGGCTGATCCCGCCGTGGTCGCCGAAGCCCGCAAGCAGACAGCCCGCCAACTCACCGCGTGGGGGTTGCAGGATCTTGTTTTCGCCACCGAGCTCATCGTCAGCGAACTGGTGACCAACGCGGTCCGCTACGCCGGCGGACCGGTGGGCCTGCGACTGCTCCGCCACGACGTGCTGGTCTGCGAGGTGACCGACCCCAGCAACACCCAACCTCGGCTGCGGCGTGCCCACACTACCGACGAGGGAGGACGCGGCCTGTTCCTCGTCGCTCAGCTCACCTCGCGCTGGGGCTGTCGATACGGCCGGAACGGGAAGACGATCTGGGCTGAACAGCCCATCGACAACCCCCGCTGAACCGTCCGCCCTGCGCCGGCCGTACGACGCCGAGACCCACCGGGGGTCTCGGTCACGCAGAAGCCCCCGCGGATGACTCCTGGCTACTGACCTTGGCATCCTCGGAGCAGGCCCACCGGCCCGACCAACTTTCCAGGGCCGACTTCGACCGGCTGGACAACTACTCCCCCCGTAGGAAGCTCCGTTTCGACCGCGGCCAAGGAACCAAGACCCGGATCATTCGCGGGCCAGGCAGCCACCCCCATCTCCTCCAAGCCCATTTCCGCAGGTCAAATGCCTCGCAGCGCTGTACCATCAGCAGCAGAAGAAGATGTTGGTATCTGCGTCGCTCATTCAAAACGACGTCGCCCCTCCGCCTCTCCTAGTTCGGCAGACCTCGCAGAGGCCTCGGAAACGTTCCTGACGAGAGCAGCAAGGTGTCTTGCCCGGGCAGCGCCGATGTGTAGCTCCTTGCGGATCGTTTCCGCCGAAGCGGGGCGCCGATGCTCTTCCCATTGGCGGGCGTCAAGCGTGCGAGCCTTCCCCAACAGGAGATCACCAGGCCCGTCGGCGGTAGTAGCGTCATCCGCTTCCTGCCCTCGCTCCAGATGGGCTGCGCCGTCCTTGGCTATGTCTGCCGGACGGTGCACCAACAGTTCCACCGAGAGCAATAGAGCGCCGGTAGCGGGTTTTGGCGGCCACCCAGTCGGTGGCGTACCGGCAGGCGTAGCTGGCCGAAGGCGCCATCCAGGTGCGGAGACCACGCTCAGGGCGCGCGGGTCGTCAAGGTCGTTGGCGTACGCCTTGCGCTCCTTCGCCGTCCAGGCTGACGCTCCGCTGTCCCACGCCTCGGCGAAGCGGGACCAGGTGGCCGACGTCGAACCTACAGGCGGTGTCGAAGTACTGGTCGTCGTAGGCGAGGACCGGCAGGCCCGACCACCGTCAGCCGAAGCCGCATGCGTGGCGCGAGCGAGGCCTGGGTACGTCTGACCGGACCCATCACGGCTTCGGCACTCCCGAAGCGTGCCCGGCGCTCCGCGCGGCACTGGAGAGGTGCATGGCCGATCCCACACGCCCCAGCCCCCTGTACGTTGCGGTAGTCGGACCCGGCACCGCCAGCGATCGTGAGGCATCCTTGGCCCGGCAGGTAGGGGCCCTGCTGGCACAGCACGATGCGGTCGTCGTATGCGGAGGCCTCGGCGGCGTGATGGAGGCCTGTGCCGAGGGCTCCAGCGCCGCCGGCGGGACCATCGTGGGCGTCCTGCCCGGCTGTGACCGCACCATGGGCAACCGACACCTCACACATGTCCTGGCCACCGGGCTGGGTGAACTGCGCAACGGGGTCCTGGTCAACAGCTGCGACGCCCTCATCGCCGTGGGCGGCAGCTGGGGCACCCTCAGTGAGATCGCCCTGGCCCTGCACGCAGGAAAGCCCGTCGCTTCCCTGCACGGCTGGGATCTTCCCGCGCAGTCCGTCACACTGCCCGAAGCCCGGCTGTTCACCCGGGTGTCCACGGCCGCGGAAGCCGTCCAAGTCGTCCTGCCGTCCGTCGGGCAGGGCGGTGCCGGATGACAGCGCCCGAACCGGTCAACCCACCTACCAGCCCCGCGCTTTCCGAGTTGTGGAAGGCCTACGAACTCGCGCAGCAGCACTATGACGCGGACCTGGAACTGCACTCCAGCCGCATGAACCTCTTCCTGGTCGTCCAAAGCGCTCTGGTCGCCTTCGTCGCGGGCCAGCACAGCGCCGTCGACCGGCACTGGCTGGCCTTCTTCGGCATGACCCTGTGCACAGGCTGGCTGTTGGTGGCCGTCAGTTCCTACCAGTGGATCAAGACATGGCGCACCCACATGTCCAGCCTCGGGCAACAGATCAAAGACACCAGCGGCGTGGACCCTTCGAGCCTGCTGTTCGAGCACACCCACCGCCACAACGCCGTCGCACCGACGGGAGTCTTCTCACGCTGTCTCGAATGGTTCTCCTGGCACGTTCGCCCTACCCTGATCACCTGCTGCCTCCCGGCCCTGTTCCTGGGCGGCTGGATCTACCTCAGCTGCACCGCCTGAACCCGTGTGCCTCACACACGTCGGCGAGCTCGGGAGTGTAAATCTAACGGCGGATCCGACGATCATGGGAGAGACGTCAAGTGCCTGATACCGCCGTGGAGTTGGAGACCGTGGAGCCTGACGAGAGTGCCCAGTTGGGGCAGCCTGCGCCTGTGTCCGACGAGCAACTCGTCGCGATGCTGGTGGCACGGGCCCGGTCGGAGGGGCTGCAGCTGACCGGGCAGGGCGGGCTGCTGCAGCAGCTGACCAAGCGGGTCTTGGAATCTGCGCTCGAAGGTGAGATTACCGATCACCTCGGCTATGAGAAACACGATGCGGCGGGCCGGGGCAGCGGCAACTCCCGCAACAGGGGCCGGGCCAAGACCGTGCTGACCGACGTCGGGCCGGTCGAGGTCAAGGTCCCGCGGGACACCTCGGGCACGTTCGAGCCGCAGATCGTCAAGAAGCGGCAGCGGCGCCTGACCGGGGTCGACGAGATGGTGCTGTCGCTGTCCGCTAAGGGCCTCACACACGGCGAGATCTCCGCCCACCTGGCCGAGGTGTACGGGGCCGAGGTGTCCAAGCAGACCATCTCCACCATCACCGACCAGGTCATGGAGGGTATGGCCGCCTGGCAGAGCCGCCCATTGGACCGCGTCTATCCGGTGTCGACGGTCAAACAATTCCCCACGATCTGCATGATCGGCGTCAGTCAATTCCCCACCCCTGTGGTCACGACTCTCCATGGGGACGCTGACCGTCGATGGTGCCGCTGAACACGCTCAAACTAGCCTGATGTTCCCTGTTTCGGGTGGTTTTCGAAGCTTCTAGATCTTCCTTGCGAATCGGTCGGGTTCCCCATGGGCATGCCGGTGCCCGGGTTGAGGGTCCTGGCCTCTCGGAGCCGTCGAGGTCCCTTGACCTGCGAGCTGAGAGGCCGACGGACGCACCGGATGGCAAAGAGAACATTCACCGTGGTCGACATCGTCGAGATCTACGTGCACTGGTACGCGGGGCGGTCCAAGAGTCAGGTGTCCGCCTCGCTTGGGGTGGACCGCAAGACGATCAGGAAGTACCTGGCGTCGGCGGAGGCGGCCGGGATCACTCCGGGTGGGCCGCCGATGAGCGAGGTGGACTGGGCCAAACTGCTCAAGAGCTGGTTCCCAGGGGTGGCCAGCCGGAGGCTGAACCAGGTGCCGTGGGCAGAGATCGAGCCGCACCGGGACTACGTCAAGAGCCTGCTGGAGACCACGACGGTCACCACGATCCACCAACGGCTGCGGGGCGAGGGATAGTTGAAGGTGTCGCTGTCGACGTTGCGCCGCTGCGTGCACGAGAACCTGCCCGAGGAGGCGGCCCGCTCGAAGGTCACGGTGCTGCGGGAGAACGCCGAGCCGGGCTCGGAGGCCCAGATCGACTACGGCTTCCTGGGGCAGTGGATCAACCCGGCGACCGGGAAACGGCACCGGATCTGGGCGTTCGTGATGGTGCTGCCCGCCTCGCGGCACATGTTGTCCGGCCGGTGGCCCACATGGACCAGCACGCCTGGACCGAAGCGCACGCGGAAGCCTTCCGCTTCTTCGGCGGCATCCCGCGGCGCCTGGTGCCGGACAACCTTAAAACCGGGGTGGACAAGCCGGACCTCTACGACCCGAAGATCAACAAGTCGTACGCCGAACTCGCCTCCTACTACGGCACGTTGGTGGACCCGGCCCGGGCTGCGAAGCCGAAGGACAAGCCCAGAGTGGAGCGGCCCATGCCCTATGTCCGCGACTCGTTCTGGAGCGGGCGGACGTTCACCTCGCTGGAGCACATGCAGGCCGAGGCCCTGCTCTGGGCGAGAAACGTAGCCGGTCAGCAGTGCCGGCCGTTGGACGGTGCGAAGCCGCTGTCGGTGTTCGAGGCAGCGGAAGCTGAGGCCCTGCTGCCGCTGCCGGCCGAGCCGTTCGTGCTGGCCCGGTGGTCGAAGGCGACGGTCGGGCCGGACATCCACATCAAGGTCGGCCGCACCCTCTACTCAGTGCCCTGGAAACTGATCGGACGCCGCGTCGATGTCCGCTCCACCGCTGTCACGGTGCAGATCTTCCACGAGGGCGAACTGGTCAAGACCCATGCCGCCCTGGAACAGGGCAAACGCACTGACAGAGGCGACTACCCGCCCGAGAAGATCGCTTTCCAGATGAAGACGCCGATCTGGTGCCGCGGCCAGGCATCCCAGGTCGGGGACGCCTGCCGGGAGGTCATCGACCAGCTCCTGGAGATCAACGCCCTCTACCGGCTCCGCGCCGCCCAGGGGGTGCTCGGCCTGCGGAAGAAGTACACGGTGGTACTCGACCGTCCGACCGCTCCGCTCATACCGTCCAGCTCTCACACAGGCGCCTCTATCTGCCGGGTGACGAACTCCACCGCCTCACCCGGCAGGTCGAACCGGCCCCGGGTAAACCGGCGGTACTGCGTGTAGGACTTCAGCGCACCGCGAAGCCCAGTAGCGTCGCACCGCGCTTGCCGGACACGAGTGGCTGCTCGTCCTTCAACAGCGTCCAGTGCTCGTCCAGGTTGTCCAGGTCCAAAGAGCTGCACGAGGCGGGTGCCTGTCTCTTGCCATTGCCGGATCATGCCCTTGACACTGTCCAGATGATCACTTGGTTCGTGTGGGCCGGTTGCGTACTGGGTTATGCGGCCCTCGTGGCGGGTGCGGTGGCGCTCGACGACAGGGTCCACGAGCGGGCCGTCGCTGATGCCGTGGCACGCTACGAGGCGGCGAAACCGGATCCCGCCGACGCGGTACCGGACGAAGACCTCAGGCTGGGGATCGCCGGGGTCGCCGCCCTCGTCCAGGGGGACGGCAAAGCCGGCAGCGCGTTCTGGACGGTGCTCGTCGGCATGGTGGCACGCGGGGTCCTGGTGCCGGGCACGACGTCAGACGGGGAGCCGACCCTGCGGAGATCGGCCGGCTACCGCAAAAGAGCCGCGCCCGACGCGTCGGACTTGGAGCAGCAGATCTGGTCCCTCGCGTCCTACCGGAACCCCGCTTCTGCGGCCCCGCAGAGCGTCACGCACCCGATCGCCCAACGTCTGTACCAAGAAGGGTACTTACGGGGCAGAGGCGTGTACATCGACTTCAGGGCACCTCGCGCCGTGTGGTGCTGGACGGTTGCCGTACTGACCCTGCCGCTCGCCGCGCTGGTGGTGTACCTGTTCCTGCACTGGCGCTACGGAATCGTGGCGATGTGGACGGCGATGGCGATGGTCGTGGTCGCCTGGGTCCTCACCATGCCGCGCGAGAAGCCCGAGGCGCTGCTGCTGCCCGTGCTGACGGAGCGGGGCGATCAGGTGGTCCGTCAGGCACGGGCCCGTCACGCGCATCTGGACCCGGCGAACCGGACCGAGCCGTACGCTCCCGACGAGGCCGCGGCCGCCCACGCCGTCTTCGGGCTGGAGGCGTACAACCACTTCGCCGCCCATACGCCCGGTTTCTCCGCCGCGGTCGACCAAGGCACCGGCGAACGCGCACGGAACGTGGCCGCCGAGGAACTGCAGCGCACTCGAGGCAACTTCACCGGGTGAACGCGCCGTTGCCCTGGCCTACAGTTCGGTTCATGGGGGAGAAGACCATGTGGAGTGGGGTCCGCGAGCGGGTGGAGGCGCTGGCCCGGGTGGACGAGGCACGGCAGGTCTTCGGAGCCTGGGACCTGGCCGGGGGATCGGGTCATCACTTCCGGTTCGCGGATGCGCTGTCGGAGCTGGAGATCGCCGAGGCGGAGGCCCGGTGGGGTGTCTCGCTGCCTGAGGAATACCGGAGCTTCCTTCTCGAGGTCGGTGCCGGCGGTGCGGGGCCGGGCTACGGGCTCAGCATCCTGCGCCGGACGGACGCGGGATGGCTGTGGAGCAACGTGGACCGCCCCCTGCGCCACGACTACCTGCGGCTTCCGTTTCTGACGGGGGACGAACGGTGGCAGGTTCTGGCGGAGCACGAGGACAGACAGCCACTGCTGTCCGGCTTCGACGACGAGGCGTACTTCGCGGCATACAGCGCCTGGATGACCGCGGGTGACGAACTCTTCGACCGGGTGACGCGTGGTGCGTTGAAGCTCAGTCATGAGGGCTGCGGTTACTGCGACTGGCTCGTCCTGACCGGCCCGGAGAGTGGCCGTATGTGGGCGGACGACCGCCCGGGGGACGGTGAGTTCCGCCCCCTCGGCGAGCCTCAGACGCCGGTCGGATTCGCACGCTGGTACCTCCACTGGCTGGAGGGTGCCGAGGCCGCCGCGCGTCTTCCGCGCCGTCGTCCGCGATAGGCGAAGCGTGCTGGGGAGCACTGATCGACTCGTGTGCGCTTCGGGTTGGTTCAACCTCTCCCGGACCCCGCCGCCCTCGGCACTCTACGCGCCGCCTGAGCCGCCTGGTGCCGGGCCCGACCGGCCGGAGGGACATCGGGGGAAAGGCAGGCGCTCCGGTGCCCCTCGCGCTGCCGGTCCGGGCAGGCAGGACGGTAACCGGGATCCGGCCTCGGGAACATCGGTACAGCGGTTGGCGCTGAGATCGATCATGGTCGGCTAGCACACTGGCTGGGGGCTCCGCTGGGGTTCACAGAAGGATCGCCGCGCTCATGAAGGCCGCCCTGTCCCAGGCACCGAGGACGGATCACCCCGCCTGATCTCCATGCTGCACGCCCGCGCCTGCTGCACCCACGCACACGCCGGCGGCTTCCGGGCCGCCGACCGGTCCGCCAACGCCGCCCTGGACGCCTACGAATACGCCGGTCCCATCGAGGACGACCTCCCGTGCGTCTACTGGTGCCACCTCGGCGAGGCCCACCAGCTAATCGGCAGCTCCGCCCTCAACCTCGGGCACCCCAAACGGGCCGTCTCCCACTTCCTGGACGCATCCGCCGCCCACACCAGCCAGCAAGTGTACAACGGCGACGCCTTCCCCCGCGGCCACGCCATCTACCTAAAGGGTGTTGCACAAGGCTCTGAGCTGGGCATCTCCTTGGTATGGCTGGGGTTTTACGTGCTGAGCGGGTGTGGGTGGAGACGTTCACGGGACTGCGGATGACGCGGTTCTCGGGGCTGTTGAAGGTGGTGCGGGAGCGGGGCGGCAACGGCACGCAGCGGGGCCGACCGTGGTCGTTGCCGTTGGCCGAGCGGGTGCTGATCGTTGCCGTGTACTACCGGACGAACCTGACGATGCGGCAGCTGGGCCCGATGTTCGGCGTCTCTTCCTCCACCGTGTGCCGGGTCATCCAGCGGCTCGGTCCGCTGCTGGCGCTGGAGCCCGTCTCTCGCACGGCCGATGCTACGGAGAGGTTGTGGATCGTGGACGGCACCCTGGTGCCGGTTCGCGACCGCAAGGTCGGTTCCTCGTCACGCAATTACCGGTTCTCGGCGAACGTGCAGGTCATCGTCGATGCCGACACCCGCCTTGTGATCGCCGCCGCCCGCCCGGTGCCGGGCACCACCGCGGACGCGCATGCCTGGCGGGCCTCCGGCTTGGCCGAGCACTGCCAGGGCGTGACCGTCCTGGGCGATGGTGCTTACCTCAACTGCGGGATGGTCGTGCCGCATCGCAAACGCCCCCACCGGCCCCTGCTGCCGGGCGAGGAGGACGACAACGCCGCCCACCGCAAGGTACGTGCGCGCGTGGAGCATGTGATCGGCCGGATGAAGAACTACAAGATCCTCCGCGACTGCCGACAGCGCGGCAACGGGCTCCACCACGCGGTCCAGGCCGTCGCCCACATGCACAACCTCGCCCTCGCATCATGACCAGAAGACCGCGACCACAGGCCCTGACCTGCCCGAACACGGCCTTGTGCAACACCCTTTAAGAGTTGTCCCGTAACTGCTGGTCACAGTCAGCCTGTGGCGCCCGCCGACGTCAGCCGAAGAGGAGGTCGACGTCCTTCTCGATGCAGAGTTGCAGGACGACCACGAACTGGCGGGCGTCGTCGAGGTGCCGTTGGAGGAGCGGGTCGATGCTTCCCTCTTGCGGCTGGTCGCCGATCTCTTGCAGGCGGGGCAGGATCGCGGCGCACTGGATCGGTGTCAGTTCGGGGCCGTCGTCGTCGGGATGATTGAGGAGTGGCGCCAGGCTGGTGGAGACGTCGTTCCAGGGGCGCCGTCCACCGAAACCGTCCATCTCGTTTAGTTCGAACCCCTCGGCCTGCGCCAGCCACCGCCGGAACACTCCGAAGCCGGTGTAGGACCACGACACGTCCGGGCTGCTGGTGTCGTCGTCTCCTGGGAACAGAACGAGCCCCACGTGTCCTCCTCGTTGACCGAGCCCACAGGATCGGCCTGAGGGAAGGGCGACGGCAACTGAAATGATCTCGCTGTGGCTGGTGTGATCACGGCGTCGGTGCCGTCCTGGAAAAGCCCGTTCACCGGGTTGAGCCCGCGTCAGTTCAGCAAGCTGATCAGCGTGTTGCGGCGTGAGGGGGCGGATCCGGTGCGCAAGGGCAGGCCGTGGAGCCTGCCGCTGGAGGACCGGGTTCTTCTGGTCGCCGCGTACTGGCGCACCAACCTCACACTGCGCCAACTGGCGCCGCTGTTCGGGGTGTCAAAGTCCGCGGCCGATCGCATGGTCGACGACCTCGGACCGGCGCTTGCACTCCAGCCGCGCAAGCGGTTCCGCCGGGACACCGTGCTGATCGTGGACGGCATCCTGGTGCCCACCCGCGACCACACCGTCGCCGAACAGTCGAAGAATTTCCGGTACTCCACCAACCACCAAGTCGTCATCGACGCCGACACACGACTCGTTGTCGCTGTCGGCCGGCCGCTGCCGGGCAACCGCAACGACTGCAAGGCATGGGAGTTGTCCGGCGCAAAGGAGGCCGTCGGGAAGACCACGGTCATCGCGGACGGCGGCTACCGGGGCACCGGCCTGGTCATCCCGCACCGCCGCGAGAAGGACCAGATCGAACTCCTCGCTTGGAAGGAGGAACACAACACCTCCCATCGCAAGGTCCGCGCCCGCGTCGAGCACACCTTCGCCCGGATGAAGACCTGGAAGATCCTCCGCGACTGCCGTCTCAAGGGTTACGGCGTCCATCACGCCATGCTCGGCATCGCCCGCCTTCACAACCTCACCCTGGCCGGCTGACAGCGAACAGGCTGGTCATCGAACACCTCGTCGATCATTTGCGGGACAGCGCTTACGACCTCGTGCACGGTTGGCCGTGGCTCGGTGCTCAGGTGGCTCGTTGAACGGGGCATGAAGGTGGCTGGGGTGCGTGAGTTGATCATCGCGGAGTACCGGATCACCGGGCTGTCGCCAGTTGTGATCGCTGAACTCATCGCCGAGATAGGCTCGTTGTGGCACGAACGGCATCAGGCTCGCCTGGCGGCACGGCCGCGGCAGCGGGCGGTAGGAGCGGGGGCGAAGCACAAGTTCGTCTTCATCGACCGGCTGCTGGCCACGCTGGTGAGTCTGCGCCAGGCACCACGCACGACGTGCTGGCCTGCTGGTTCGGCGTGGACCGCTCCACCATCACCCGCGCCTTCGGCGAGGTGCGGCCCCTGCTCGCGCAGCGGGGCTGCACCGTCGCGCCCGACGTCCGGCTGCGCACCCTCGCCGAGGTCATCGAGTACCTGGGCCTCGACGGTCAGACCGGGATCATCGACGGCACGGAGATCCGCGTGCGACGCCCGGCCGCAGGCCGCAAGGACCGTGACAAGTTCGTCTCCGGAAAGACCAAGCAGAACGCCGTGAAGTCCACGGTCGTCACGGACACCGAGGGGCGCGTGTTGTTCTGCAGCCCGGTCCGGCCGGGCAGTTGCGCCGACATCACCCAGGCCCGCCAGCTGGGTCTGGTCCAGCTCCTGGCCGATGGCCCGTTTATGGAGATCCTCGCGGATGCCGGCTACCAGGGCATGGGAGCGCAGACCGGTGGACGCGTGCTGACGCCACCACATCGCAAGTTCAAGAAGAACGCTCCAGCCTGCTACGAGGAAAGGCACGAGCAGCAGCGCAAGGCACACTCCTCACGACGCATCCGCATCGAGCACGGCATCGCGCACCTCAAAAACTGGCGGGCTCTCGCCCGACACCTTGGCCGCCGCGAGTACATGAGTGACATCGTCCAAGCCGTCGCCGGACTCCTCTCACACCAGCAGAGCGCCGCCCTCGGCCACCGGCTTCGAGCGTGAACGCCGACCACGCCACACCGCTCGACGTGCCACGGCCAACCGTGCACGAGGTCGTTAGCCCGGCTCGCCGAAGCCCACCTCAGTCTCGGCGACGTCGACGCCGCCGTGGCCACCGCACACGATGCCGTCGACCGGATGGGAGGCGTCAATTCCGCACGCGGCACGAACACGTTTGAAGACCTGCGCAAGAAGCTCGCCCGCCGCCGCGGCATACCGGCCGTCGCCGAATTCCTGGACCACACTGGCACCGAGTGAGCCCCTCGTGTCAGGGGAGAGTCTGCGACGGGCCCGCGAAGGGTTCGTTCATCCAGTCCTGGAAAGGCACGGAGTCGCTCGGAATGACTCTGGGATTGGTTCGGTCGCCGATGACCACGGCTTCCATCGTTTCGGTGAAATCGACGAGCTTGTCCGCGTCGTACCCGGCGATCAACTTCAGGGGTGCGGCGGTGGCGCTCACCCAGGACCTGTAGTCGCTGAGGAACTGCCGGAACAGCCCAATGCGATCGTCATCGGTCAGATACGTCTGAGGATCGAGATCGCTGCAGCCGTTCCCTTGGTTTCCCGCTGCCTCGATCCAGAAAGCCTGCCAGTCCCGCAGCCACGCGACCTCCCGGTAGACCGGGTTGGCCTCGACGTACATCGCGGCGAGCGCCATAAAGGTGTCCTGCTGTATGTCGTGGGCGTGCGCCGCGTGGGCGCGGAAGATGAACATCGAGTAACTCATGGGCGCTCCATGGGGGTTAGCATCCCACGAGCTCCATCGGGATGGACCAGGGTGGTTGCAATTTCCAGGGCTGTGCGGTTATTTGGGGAGGGCTATGGCTCTCTTGGGCGCGCGGTGAGATCGTCGGTCAGGGCGTCCAATGGACAGGGAGGTCGACGTTGTCGATGACCGGCCTTGGGGACCAGCGGAACAGCTAGTAGCGTTAGCC